>JBDTAI010000403.1:0-6696 GCA_039924685.1 Ktedonobacterales bacterium | reverse complement strand
GCTCTCGTTGGCGCCCAGCCGCAGGGTGAACGGTCGCCCACTGCGCCTCTCCAGCGCCTCTGGTCCGGTGAAAGGGACAGTGGCAGGCAGTCCGGCGACACGTTGGGTCAGGGGCGCCCCGTCGCGTGTTGGCGGCGGGCCGGAGACTTGACGAGAGACCGGTGATATGGATGTATGTTGACGTCTGGAACTCATGGATTACCCCTTTTTTCGTTGCGCTTGCGCATAGGTGCGCGTAGTTTCGTATTGATTGCTGGCAAGCGGCTGAAAACGCTCAACCGACTCAACCGTTATACACGTTCTACATATCGTCAGGTGACGCCGCATGCGCTATCACACCATAGCATACCGGGCCAAAGGGATTGACAGCTTGTAGAAGATAGTGTACACCTATAGGCGGCATGCGCTGTTCACTGGACGAGCGGCGCGATAGGGTATCTCAGGGCGATGAGTGACCGACGAACGTTCGCACTAGCGGTCGGGTGTGTGGGTAGGAGGCAATGCAGGATGAGGCCAGGAGGGAACTGGAACGAAACCAACCAGCAGGCGCCTGGTGGGACGCCTGGGAATGGCGCAGGCAAGCAACCGGGGCAGACGCCTGGCAGAACTCCGCAGTATCCCTATCATATCGCTGCGAATACCGCGGCGCCGAACACACCGAATGCGCCAACGCCACGTGACCCAACGCAGCCGCTGTTTGCCACCAATGGTCCAATCAGTCCGGCGCGCCGGACAACTGCCAAACGTGAGCAGCGAGCCAAACGTCACCCGCAGGGTAGCCACCACCCCTCGGCCAATCCCGATGGCGTCCCGTCGCCGATTCCCGCAGCGTTCACTGCGCCGACCAGCCCGCTAGACCCGCGTGGCGGCGTGGCGCGGCAGCGCTTCTCGGGCTCTGGCCTCACTTCACGCACGGCGGCGCAACGGCAAGAGGACCGCGCGCGGCGGATGACGCTGGGCATGGCCGGGGTAGCGGCGCTGCTGATCCTGTTGGTGGCGCTGCTGATCTACAATCCGGCGGCGCTCTTCATGGGTTATGGCTTCGCGCCAGGGCTGCGACTGATCAATGTGGACTCGCATATTCCGCTGATCATCTTCGGCACGCCACCACCACCCTCCCCCACGGTCACACCGCCCAGTGGTTCGACGCCGACGGCGACCGCGCAGCCGGGTACAGCGACGCCCACCGCCACCAACACACCGACCCCTACGGTGACGAACACACCAACGCCCACCGAGACGCCGACGCCCTCCTATGGCGCGACGGCGACCGTCAGTTTCAGCACTGCGACGCAAGCGGTGGCGGGACCGGCGCAGATACAGGGGTGTCCATCGGGTTGCAGCATCAACGATACGCCGATCCCAGGCGCCTCCAAGCAGTATTGGGAGTCCAGCCAGGCGACCTATGACTACACCCAGACAGTCTCCTGGACGGGCAACATCACCTTCCAACTCACAGGTTGCAATGCCATATCACCTAACAAGTGTAATTATGGCAACAGCGGCGCTACCACTCAGTATGGATGCGGGCCGTATGCCTTCGTCTTGAATCAGAATGATGGATATCAAAAGGATGTCGGCCCATGCACGCTGAACAACAACCCAAGCGGACAATCCTACACACTGTGCGATCCAAGTACGTGCTCTAATCCCAATGACACCATTGGCTACACCTTCGGCTCTTGGAGTCCCAACAATGTGAACTACTATATTGTGGACTACAACCTCAACTGCCATAACCAACTCAACGACATGAATAGCCAGGGGAATAGCTGGGCCAGCAGCTATATCTCCGGTGTGTCGGGTGGAGGGACGGTGGTGTCGGGCGCGCAGAAAACGCAGGACAACTACA
The DNA here is from genome assembly GCA_039924685.1 of Ktedonobacterales bacterium. Lineage (GTDB taxonomy): Bacteria > Chloroflexota > Ktedonobacteria > Ktedonobacterales > JADMIN01 > JBDTAI01. The sequence continues at coordinate 4,844 of JBDTAI010000403.1, read as the reverse complement.
GTTGCAGTCCAGGCATTGGCCATGTGCAGGCTGGGGGCTTCACCATCTATGAGTCGGCGACGACCTATGTCAGCGGCGGGCTGGCCTATCATCCCGGCGATGCGCAGAACTACGCGTTGGCTGCGCTCAAGGCGACGGTTCCCAACGGGTATACGCTGACCGCGAACACTACCTGCTCGCCAGGGGTGGCCAGCGTCAACGGCAATACCATCGTGGTCAACTGTCAGGATACGGGGACGGCGACCTACAACTGGAGTGATCCGAGCGACCCGAAGGGGACACTGGCGGGGAATCTGGCGGGCAAGTCGCTCTCACAGGCGCTCGCCCTCTGCAACGGCACAGCAGGGGTAGTGGCTGGGTCGTGCAAGATCAGCATCACGGGTGGCAATACCAACGTCATGCCCTCCGCTGCCAGCCAGATTCAGATCAGCCCCCAGTAGGAGACTGTCGGAGACTGTAGGCGACTGTAGGAGACTGTAGGCGCGACGTGAGCCGCCCGCCTGGTATAGGTGCACAGCGACGCAGGAACGCGCCAGATGTCGGCGAGGAAGTACAGGGAGCAGTCAATGGGTATGATGTCTGATAGGAGCGAGCGCGCAACGGCGACGCTGGCGGCGGTCACGTCCAACCAGACAGCGCGGAATACAACGCGCGATAGCGCCAGCCGCTCGCTTGACATCATTCTCTGGCTGTTGCTTGCGCTGCTGGTTTTGCCGCTGGCGGTGGCGCTCGATGCGACCACCTGGGCGCAGCAGTTCTATCCCTGGACATTGCCCACGCTGATTGCGCTGGGCGCAGGGCTGGGAGTCACATTGACGGTGGCTCCATTGAGGCGTCGCTGGTGGTTGGCGTTGCTTGCCGTCGTGGTGTCGCTTGGTGTGGCGGGTGGGCTTGGCGCGCTGGTGGTGGCGCATGGCGCGCGGGCGCTCGATCTGCCTACCAGCCTCACACCGGGAGTGGCGACGGGGGCGCTGCTGTTGGGCGCCTATACGACGACACTGGTGGCTATATTGCCCTGGCTGTCCTTTCGTGCGCGTCAAGGCTGGCTGGCGGTGGGTGTGATCTGGGTCTCGGTGGCGGGGGCATGGGGCGCGGCGCTGCTTGATCTGCGTCAACTCTTCTGGCTGATCTGGTTGCTGGCTTTCTCGCTGGCTTTCCTCGGCCTGTCTCGCCTGCGCGAGGAACTGCGACTCTGGCTGGCGGTGCGGCTCGAACGCATCGGGCCGGCGCTGTGGCCCTCAGCGCGCTCGGTGGTGGCAATCAGTTTGCTCGTCGCCTTGCTGGGGCTGGCGCCGGTGGGCGCTCTACGGCTGTTGGCGCTGGCCTCCGCCTGGCAGCATACATCGCTGGGGCAGGGCGGACCACTCTCGTATGACACCTCGCTGGGTGCGCCAGTCTCCGAGCCGGGGGCGCCGCTCGCACTTGATGCGCCAGATGTTGGTGGGACGAAAGTGATCCTGCGCTATATGATCACCTATGGACCGGTAAGCGCGCCGCCGCTGCTCGCTGCCACGCTCGACACCTTCGACGGCGCCTCGAATACCTGGCGACAGAGTGCCAATACGACAAGCCTGCCTGTCAAGGCTAACGCGACACTTGCCGCGCCCTCAGGCGCGCAGGTGACACAGGCAAAGATCACGCTGGTCACACTGACACAGATCGGCGCCGCCACCTTCCTGCCCAGCTTCACGCAGCCATTGTCATTCTCCGTGCCATCACAGGCGCGTGTACTTTCTGGCGCGGGCGCCGCGTCCGGCGTCACACCGGATCCGCTGCTGGTGGCTGATTGGGAGACGAGCGGCGCCGTCACATCGGGACTTAGCTACTCCACACAGTCCGCCGCGCTCCCGCCGACTGTTGTTGGCAAAGGCGTCTTGCCCGCCGCGCTTGTGTCAAGCCTAACAGTCACGCCTGATACGCTGGCTGCGACACTGAGTGATACTGCGCATACGTGGCTACATACGTCGTCGGGGAGCGGCGCTGCGCAACCGACACCCACTGCGCTGGCACAGATGCTGCTTACCGTCTTCGGGCAGCGCATGACGCTCAACCCCCAATTGCGTGTTCCCAAGGGCCAGAATCCCATTCTGTGGACCCTTCAACAGAAGCAGGGCAACGCGCTCTTGCTCACGACGACCTACATCTTGCTGGGGCGTGCGCTGGGCCTGCCATTACGGCTTGCCGAGGGCTATCTACCCGGACTTTTCGACATCCAGACCAAGAGTAACGTTGTGCGCGCTAGCGATGCAACGGTCTGGGCGCAGTTGGCTGTTCCCGGCGCAGGTTGGCTCGATCTCTTGCCGGCAAGCAACGTCCTGAAGATCGTCACTCCCAGCAAGATCATCTACAGACATCTGCAACAGACGCCTACGCCGCAGCCCACTGGTTCGGTAACTGCCTCGCCCCAGCACACGCCACAAACGTCGCGCTCCCCCCACCCGGATGCCAGCGGTGGACCGACGGGGGGTGCGCTGGCGCTGACAATTGCTGCGTTGCTGGCGTTGCTGGTAGTACTCACGGGTCTCGCCGCTGTGGGACTTATCGGCTTGCGCTGGTCGCGGCTGGGGGTGCAGTTGCCTGCGTTGCAGCGATTCTTCGTACGGCTGGCGACGCTGGCGCGGCTGGCGGGCATCCGGTTGCGGGCAAGCGATACTTCTGCCTAGGCGACTGGCAAGATTGTCGCCGTCGTTCCCGATCAGGCCGACGCGCTCTATGCCCTCAATCGTGTCTACGAGCGGGCGCGCTATGGTCCGGCGGAGCGGGCAGGCGATGGCCTGGGTGGACTCAATCTCACGGCAACCTGGGAGCGTGTGCGCGGTACGCTCGTGCGGTTGGTGTTGCGGCGTCCGTGGCGGCGGTAGTAGGCGGCAGAAGCAGGCGGCAAGGATTATTGTGGATGACGAGTGGCTCGCGGTGGAATGTAGCTGACGATAGGAGGCGACGATGGCGAATGATCTCCCCGGTGGGTTAGGCGCGGCGCAAACGATTCAGGTAGACCCGGCGGCATTGACCCAGGCCGCCAACTATATTTCCAGGCTTGCCGATCAGGTGCGTGCCGAACGAGGGCGCATGCAGCAATCCTACGAGACAGCGAGGCAGGGCTGGACGGAACCAACCAGCTGGATTGCGTATGAGCAGTGGTTTACGGGCGCCGATGCGCAGCTGGGCCAGCGCGAGAGTGAGCTACGCGGGATGGCGGCGCATCTGGCGCAGACGGCGCAGACCTTCCAGCAGGCCGACGTAAGCGATACTGGCGGGCGTGGTAGTGGTGTTGCCGCCACTGCCGGGGAAGGCGAACTCGTCACGGGCACAAACAACTCCGCCATCCTCTCGGCGAATATCACCAAGAATGGCAATCGCATTCATCTGAAAGGGACGGCGCAGCCCGCAGGCACATCGGCGCATCACATCGTTCCGGCGACTCGCAATCTGCCATCCACAAATGCGGCGCGCGACATTCTGACCAAATATGGCATTAATGTCAACGATGCCCAAAACGGGGTCTTCATGTGGACCGATCCAACGATGTATCCCAACAAGCTCTACTATCACAAGGGGCCTGGCGTGCCTGATCTTCACACGAATGTGTACTACGACAACGTGCTGAGGGATTTGCGGGCTACCGAGAACGCCGGCCTTACGGCGAGGCCACCGGAAACACCTGCGCAGATCAGGGTGGCTATAGAAAAAACGCTGGCAAACATCGGGAATGGCTTGCGAGCAGGCACATATCCGATCAGATAGCATGGCGGACTTCGGGTAAGCAGGCCGTGACTGGCTACGAAGGAGGAGCGAGCGATGAACGTATTTCTTGTGCGGACCGATAGCGACCGCTACCAATATTTCCAGACGGCCCGCGACGATGAGTATAGGCGGCTGATGAGCGATGGCGATCCACTAGGCGCCTCCTGGAGCCCGCCGGAGGTGTATGCTCCCTATCCCAGGCGCCAGCAGGGTGACTTTTTCAGCGCGTCAAGCGATGTGTTGATCGCCAGCCCCCGCGCAGTTGGGGCGTTGCGCCCATTCTTTGAGCAGGCGGGCGAGATATTGCCGCTGCCTTACAAGGGCGTCGAATACAGCTTCATCAATGTGACGGTGAAGGCCGATGCGCTGGATATGGACAAGACCTACCCGGATAAAGCGGACCGTCCTCTCTTCCATGAGACGCGCTTCGTCTTTCGCCCGGATCATTTCCCAGCCTCCACGCTGTTCAAGATGCCCATGCTGGATGGTGGCGCCTCGATCTACCTGTGGGAAGGCGGGCGTCCAGCCGATCAGGAGTTTCGGGCAGTGTATGAGCGTGCGGGGCTACAGGGATTAGTGTTCCAGGAGTTGTGGAGCGACGGCCAGTAGCCGTTGCCAACTGGTTCAGGGGGTAGCGATATGCGTGTGTTTCGGTTGCGGATACACAGCGACCAGTATCAATATCTTGCGCCAATGCAGGTGGCGGATTGGCCGAAACTGCGCACCAATGGCTATCCGCGCTCGGCTGGCTGGACACCACCAGCGGTTGGCATTGCTCATCCGGAGCGCCCAGCAGGCGACTTCTTCAATTACTACGGAGATAGCTTGATCACCGGCCCAGGCGCCACCACTGCGCTGAGTCGCTTCTTTGCGACGGCAGGCGAACTGCTGCGTCTGCCGTGCGCGATGGATGGGCAGACCTATGGGCTGCTGAATGTGCTGGAGTGTGTGGATTGTCTTGACCACGCACGTACACAGATTGCGCCTGATCAAGCGTCTGAAGGCCATCAGCATATCACCACCTATGCCTTTCACGGCGGACGTTTGCCGTTGCGTTCGCCACTCTTCAAGCTGCCGGAGACGTGCGAAGTCGAGACGCT
>JBDTAI010000402.1:0-5458 GCA_039924685.1 Ktedonobacterales bacterium | reverse complement strand
GGTTAGGTACGGTAGTGGGGTTACGTAACGGTCTCGTAACGGTTATGTGAGCGTTAGGTGACGGTGACATATCTGACACCTCCGGTGGAGCGGGCTGTAACGTGGGCTGTAACGCGGGCTGTAACGCAGGCTGTAACTGACGATCACGCCAGGTCCGCTGTCGCTGCGCGTTCGATTTACGCTGAGCCAGCAACTTCCCCGCATACTCATCCCAATCGTGGAGTCGCCAATCTCTTGATCCGTCACCTGCCCCAAAGTCATCGAGGAACCCACATGAGATCAGCCGTTCGACAAACAGGTGCGCATCCCCTTCGTAGAGCGCAGCGTCGGCGATCTCCTCCACGTCGTAACGCCCAAGCATACCATCATCGGCGAAGTCCATCGCCCACCACCACAGGTAGTGCAGGTGTCCGACCACTGCCGGAAGCGAAACCTCCAACTGCCGCGCCAGCTTCCGCGTCTTCGGGTGTCTCCCAAGCTCTTGATGCGACTCGATCCACGCCATACGACACATCCCCCAAGTGCTACCACTACCCCAACACCACAACACCACAACACTTCACAACACCGCTTGAACATATGAACTACTAGCAGGAAGCCGACGTCAAGCAAGCGGCTCCCTGAGTGAGTCTGAGTGAGTCTGAGTCTGACCACAAAACTGACCACAGAGCGGATGGACTGCATGAGACGGGTGGGGACGGAAAGTGGCTATTTATGCAGGGTAGTGGAACGTGCTAAGACGTGCTGAGACGGGAAAAGACCTACCGCGAGGATTTTGTAAACCATAGGTTAAGGGTTCGAGTCCCTTCGTCGGCTCCATACGAATTGAAAATTGCAGCAATGCGCAAGCACAACGACTATCGCACATATAAGTGTTCCTGCCGATTGCGCTATGGCATGCTGAGTTGTGACGACACCATGCTGTCAATGCGCCAGCCACCGTTCTCGAAGATGAATGAAAAGCTGCCACCAGACGCTGTGGTAGAGGTGTCATCCGTGGAATCGGCATAGTCGAAGGTCTCGGCAATCTGCGCGTTCCTGTACGCATTGGTGAAATTGGCGCAGGAGGCGGTGTCACAGTAGGTGAGGTTGCTCGTAGTGATGTCATTCGAGAACTGCGTGAAGCTCACCTTGCTCTGAAATGAACTGGAAAACAGCGCATAAGCGTCCTGATCATCGTGCGCGCTGACTATGCGGCAAAAGGACTTCACTGGATCGATCACCTGGAACTGGAGATAGGCAGGGACAGCAAACCATGCCGCGATCCCGCCTACGGCAAGGATTATGATGATCCAGATGACCAGCAATTCGGGGACTATTGGCCGACGCTTCCTCCTGGCTGCGGATCGGTCAATCAGGCGCTGGGCTTCGCGGAACTTCACCAGCATTTGCTCCCGTTCACTATCGCTTTCCATCTACGCCCCCTCAGTACGTTCCAACTGAACCATTTTGAATCATGCGCTAGACAATAGTTTGCCTGCGTCGTATACTAGCAGAGTATTTCGCCGTTTGCAAGGTGGCGTGGCTTACGTTGCAGAACATTTGTTACACGGCGTCTAACGAACACATCTGGCTAATCTGGATTTTCCTGCGGTCGTGGACAGGCGACAAGCGATTTGTAAACCGGCAGTGACCTGTGTTGGCGCTTCTACCTCTGCCCGCATTGGCCAGTCGGGAGCCTCAAGCCAGAAGGCGTGCTGACTATCCTACTGTACTGTTGCCTCGACCCACTGAATGACAATTGATAACAAGTCCGGCTGACTCGTTGGCGTTGCATGCTGTGCTTTCCGCTCCCTGTGGGAGCGGTCCCAACGCCGCTGTCGTGTTCGCCGCGAAGTCCTAACGTCCGAGACGGACTTGTTATGAATAGCGAAAATACTACTTGTTCGTGCCGCTCCTGGCTGTCTCCTTTTCAGTGGCGGCCAAGACCCACTTGTCCAGAGCCGCCACAGTTGTGTTTTGGAGTCTATTGAGCTAGCGAGAGCCGACAACAATTAGATCGCGCTGGGCGGGCGAGATGAACTCAGCGCCTTTCTTCGTCACCAGCACTTCGTCTTCGAGGCCGATGTAGCCGCGTTCGGTCGCAACGCCTAGTTCCAGCGTGTAGACCGCGTTCGGCTCGATGGCGCGTTCGGGCGTCTCGCCGTAGCGCGGCCAGCGAGGCCCCAGCAGGGGTCCGCCGTCGTGACAGGCAAGCCCAACGCTATGCCCCAGTGCGTGCTTGTATTCGGGATAGCCCGCGCCGGTGAGCGAGCCGCGCGCCACCGCGTCGATTTCCCAGCCAATGGAGCCAGCGTGTAACTTCTTGCGCGCTGATTCAATCGCGTTGACACAGGCGTGGAAGGCGTGTTGCACTGCGGCGGGCGCCTCCGGCTCCTCTGCTGAGGCCAGATACCACATACGTTGCAGGTCGGAGCAGTATTCTTCGTAGACGATGCCGAAGTCGAGGTGAATCAGGTCGCCCGGCTGCATCTCATGATCGGTCGGCCCACCATGCCCCCCCCCCGAAGCGGCGCCCGCATTGACGATGGGGCAGGCGTCCCACTGCCAGGAGGTGGTGAGGCCGCGTCGGCGCAGTTCGTCATGCAGCATATCCGCCACGGCGCGTTCACTGCGTCCCGGCTGCAGGAACGGCCCCACCATCGCAAACAACTCTTCGGTGATGGCGATGGCCCTGCGCATGCGGGCAAGCTCGGTCGGCGTCTTGCGGCTGCGCAATGGACCAATGATCGGCGCGGCGGAAGTGAGGCGCTGGCGATAGGGTGTGCGTTTGAGCGCGTCTACCAGTTGCAGGTACATGCCGTGGGTGAGGCCATCGGAGGCGACATCGCCCAGCGCATAGTTGATGGCAACGCGCTGCGGATCGAGTTCGCGCAGGGTGGCGCGCAACACCGGCGCAAAGCCTTCATCATAGGTGCGCACATCGGGATAGATGCCCGCCTCGCGCACCAGCGAACCATCCGGGCCGCCGACGATGGCGATGCGCCGCCCGTCGCGCATCACGATGAACGCGCTCTGCCAGGTCACATCATGCCCTACCGTCAGCTTGAGCACGGGATCGGGCGTCTCGGAGGTCTCACGTACAAAGGTCAGCCAGCAATCTACATCCTGCTCCGCAAGGATGCCAACCGCCTGCTCAACCTTCTCCAGTTGGATACGTGTCTGGGTCTGTGTCTGCGTTGGTGTCTGGGTAGTCATCGCGCCACATCTCTTTCCTGAAGAAAACATGCAGAAACAGCATCGAACTGTGCGTGGATGCTGTAGAGGACGCTGAGGACATGCGCGTAGCGGGCGCATCGAGTCGTATCAATAAGTGTACCTGAAAAGCGCCGCTTTGTCGTGTGACGGTTCACGGTGTCACGGTGTCACGCGCAGCCAGCAGTAGTCGCAGGGTGGATTCACCCCCAACACAGAGAAGGGAACATCTGGCGTATGAGCGCGCAATAGGTAGCGGCGCATACGCTCGTTGTGGGCATAGAAGCGGCGGGCGCAACTGAGCGCCACCGACAGTGAACGATAGCGCACCCACATCTGACGCCCCATCGGCAATACCTCATAGTGGAAGCCATGCGCCGACAGCCAGGCGCGATCCTCACGACGTGGCCAGATGATCACGATCTTGCCGCCGGGCCGCGTGACCCGCCACAACTCCGCCAGGCCACGCTCGCCGCCTTGCTCATGCGCCGCCGTGAAAGCCGAGCACGAGAGCGCGACATCCACACTCCCGTCAAGCAGTGGCAGGGCGTCGAAGCGACCCTGCAAGGGGATCACCTGCCGGTCAGGCGGCTGCTCCGTCAGCTTGCGCTCCAGGATGCGCAACAGCCCTGGCGACGGCTCGACGGCATAGACACGCCCCGCGCCAGCGCCAAGACACGCGAAGGTAGCGCGCCCCGCCCCCGCGCCTGCATCCAGGACCACCGCGCCATACAAATCGGGCGCAAGCTGACGGAAGATGCCAGGATGCAGGTGTTCGCCCTCGGTAAGCGCCTCATAGAGATCGGGCGTCTTCCAGTAGGTCAACTCCCAGAAGAGATTATCCAGCAGGCATTGACGCGCCGCCAGAACGGCGTCATCCGCGAGGGGCCGTCGCAACAGCGTGAAAAAACGGCGACGCCGCTCCACAGGCAGCGCCCGCCGTACACGCTCGATCACCGCCGGATGTGCGCCATGCAGCCCGCGCGCCAGCGTCTCGCCCGTCAGGCCGAACGCGCCATCGGCGATCATGGCGCCCAGGGTCGCCTCATCGAACACCAACAGATCGTCAAGCGTGAAAGGATTATCGAACTGCGGCTGCTCCAGCTTGTCAGGCATGGCGCCCATCATGCCAGCCGCCATGCCAGCCGCCATGCCAGCCGCCGTCATGCCAGCCGCCGTCATGCCAGCAGTTGTAGATTGCGCCATCGTGTTCTTGCCCATTGTGCTCTCGTTCCACCATCGTGCCTCGCGTTCTTCGCCATCTACTTCTCATTCCGGCAAGCCTCATGCCATCTGGTGAACACGGACGTTGTGCCTCACTTCAGTACATCACCCGATGGGATGCGCGATACACAGATCGAGCGCCGCCAGCTGCAGCGCTCTGTGGCACGCATGTTGCCAACGCTGGGAAAACGCATGGGAACACAGGAAACGCGATGAGCGAAGGATGCGAAAAGGATTCAGGATTCAGGAGGGTAGCAACGTGGCAATCCCGATTCGACGCTATGCGGGCGAGCAACCTGAGCAAAACGAGATGCGGAACGAGGCATGGCGCAATCAGCGGAGGCCAGATGACCCAGGCGACCAGCAGAATCAGCAGCCTGAGTCCGGCAAGTCGTGGGGGTTCTACACCTACATTGTAGCGGCGGTTGCGGCACTGGGTGGCCTGCTCTTCGGCTACGACACCGGCGTCATTTCCGGCGCTGAACTCTTCCTGGTGAAGGACTTCAAGCTCACCTCGACGAGTGAGGAGATCGCCGTGAGCGCGGTGCTGATCGGCGCGATCATCGGCGCAATCTTTGGCGGCAAGATGGCCGACTGGCTAGGACGCCGCCTCTCACTGATCATCCTGGGCATCATCTTCGGCATTGGCGCCATTCTGACCGCCATTGTCCCTAACCTGCCGCTGTTTATTGTCTTTCGCATTCTCGTCGGCATCGGCATCGGCGCGGCCTCACTGATCGCGCCGATGTACATCGCCGAGATGGCGCCTCCAGCGGTGCGGGGCAAACTGGTGGCCTTCAACCAGCTCGCCGTCACCGTGGGCATCGCTGTCGCCTTCTGGGTGGACCTGGCGTTCGCAGCCGCCGGGGCAAGCTGGCGCCCGATGTTCGCCGTGGCAGTGTTTCCCGCTGCTGCGCTGGCCATTGGGATGTTCTTCCTTGCCGATACGCCGCGCTGGCTCGCCAGCAAGGGCCGCTGGGACGACGCCGAACATGCACTCTCGCGCATCGCTGGCCCTGAAGCGCCTAACGAACTCGAG
>JBDTAI010000401.1:0-4793 GCA_039924685.1 Ktedonobacterales bacterium | reverse complement strand
CGACATGGCCGAGGCTGTGTCGCGCTACCGTGAGATGTTGGTGGAATCCGCCGTCGAGAGCGACGACGACCTGATGAACAAGTACCTCGAAGGCGCGGAGATCAGCGACGAGGAACTGCGCCATGCGATCAGGCTGGGTGTCGCGTCGGGCGCGCTCGTCCCCGCTTTGGCCGGATCACTCGTCAAGAATATCGGCGTGCAGCCGCTGCTCGACGCCATCACCGACTATCTGCCCAGCGCCGCCGAACGTGAGAAGGCGTTGGGGATTGATCCCGATGGCGCGCCGATGGCCTTTGTCTTCAAGACCATCGTAGACCCGCAGAAGGGAACCTATAGCTACTTCCGCGTCTATTGCGGCGCGCTCAAGCCCGACTCGCATGTCTACAACATCCACACCAACACCGACGAGCGCCTGGGCCAACTCTTCACGATGCGCGGCAAGACGCAGGAACCGGCGCCGGAGGTCTGCGCAGGCGACATTGGCGCCGTGGTCAAGCTGACCAAAACGCATACCGGCAATGTGCTGGGTGGCAAAGAGACGCCCGAATGCGATCCAATCCACCTACCCAAGCCACTCTTCACTGCCGCCGTCAGCCCCAAGACACAGAGCGACCTGGATAAGCTGAGTGTGGCGCTCACCCGCCTGGTGGAAGAAGACCCGACGCTGCACGTCAGCCGCGACGCTGAATCGGCGGAAACGCTGCTGGCTGGCATGGGTGAAGCGCATGTCGAGATCGCGCTGGAACGCATGCAGCGGCGCTTCGGCGTGGAGGTAACACGCCACGACCAGCGAGTGCCATACCGCGAGACGATCCGCAAGAAGGCCCGCGCTGAGGGACGCCACAAGAAACAGTCGGGCGGACACGGCCAGTTTGGCGATGTGTGGCTGGAGGTCGAGCCACTGGTGGGCAGCGACCAGAACTTCGTCTTTGAGAACAAGATTGTCGGCGGCGTGGTGCCGAGGGAATACGTGCCTGGCGTGGAGAAAGGCGTGGCGGAGTCGCTGCGTGAGGGCTTCATCGCGGGCTACCCAATGCTGCATGTGCATGTCGCGCTGGTGGACGGCAAATACCATGACGTAGATTCGTCGTCGCAGGCGTTTGAGGTCGCCGCCCGCCTGGGCATGAAAGAAGCGGTGGCGCTGGCCAATCCGACGCTTCTTGAGCCGATCATGACCGTTGCGATCCTTGTGCCAGAAGAGAACATGGGCGACGTGAACTCCAACCTGAACACCAAACGGGCGCGCATTCTGGGCATGGAGTCGGCGGAGAATGGGACACAGCGTATCACGGCGCTGGTTCCGATGGCCGAACTGCTGCACTACGCCACCGATCTGCGGTCGATCACACAGGGGCGTGGCTCCTTCACGATGGAGTTTAGCGCCTATGAGGAGGTTCCGGCCAGCATCCAGCAGCAGATCATCGAGGCGCACAAGAAAGAGGTCGCCGAGAAAGCCGCCGCGCATTAGTGAGCTAGCAGGCTAACGGGCGACTGGCGTCGAGAGCGTCCCCCGATCAACAGCCGGAGTGACCGCCACTGTTGGCGAACGATCTCCGGCTGTTGGTGTGAGTGGCACGGAGATGACGAGGCGCCAATTCCCATCGGTGGATGGGCCAGCGGTACAGACGCCGCCCAGCGCCGCCACACGCTCGGCAAGCCCACGGAGTCCGCTGCCCTGCGTTGGCGCGCACTGATCAGTGTCAGTTCGCGTATCGGTGGATTGCCCTGCGCCGTCGTTGGTTATCTCGATCTGCACCGCGTCGGCGTCCTGGGTCAACTGGATCGCGCAGTGGCGCGCATGGCTGTGGCGGATGACGTTGGTGACGCCCTCACGCGCCGCCCACGCCAGCACGGCTTCGACGGGCGGCGCCAGAGCCAGCGCACCAACAGCAACGCCATCATAGGAATAGGCAATGCCTGCCGCTGCAAGAATGTCCTGTGCGCCACGCAACTCATCGGCGAGCGTGGGCTGACGCCAGGCGGCGACCGCCTCGCGCACCTCTTGCAGCGTCGCCCGCGAGACGCGCTCGACCTCACCAATCTCAGTGGCAGCGCGCGCTGGCGCGCGCTCGATCAGGCGCCCGGCAAGCTCGCTCTTGAGGGTGATCAACGCGAGGTTATGGCCGAGCAGATCATGCAGGTCGCGCGCGATACGCAGCCGCTCCGCCGTGGTGGCGGCGAAGCGCGCCATCTCTTCGCGCTGCTCACGCAGCTTCTGGCTTGCCCGCACCGACTGCACTACACACAGCGTCGTCACACCAATGAAGCCGATCATGAACGCCGCCTGCACTCCGGCAGCGAGATCGATATGCTCGCTGTAGCCCGCCAGAAAGAGCGTCACCACAATCAGCGCCAGCGCCCCGATAGCCTGGCGTGTGGGCAGTCGCCCCGCTGCCGCCGCGCAGGTAAAGAAATACAGTCCGCCCCAACTCACACCATTGAGATGCAGCATCACAGCGCTCAACGTCAGCATGCAGAGAATGGGCAGCCATGCGACGAACAGCGAGGGTGGCGGCGGCGGCGTCAAGCTGGCAAGCTGCTGGGCATTGCTCCGGGTGGTCCAGAGATAGAGGCCAAGGAAAAGCAGGGCGCAGATCACATCAATGATCGCCACTCCCCCGCTGAGATGCGGCTGCCCAAGCGAAAGGAACATGGGGACGAAGAAGGGCAGCCAAACCAGCCACAACAGCCACCACACAGCGACAGAGCGCCGGTTGCGCGGCGCTGCCAGTCGCGCTTCTTGTTGGTCGCGTGCTTGTTGAATTGCGTTATCGTTGCGCATGCTTGTACCTCTTACAGCCTGAGTTCCGCCATCACCCGCGCCGCGCCATCCTCGATTTATCCGGTAGGTGTTGTGAAGGCAGTGTATCACGCGGCGTTTGCATACAACGGGTTGCCGTTTGCTGTGCTTTCAGGCAGAATGAGCTGGCAACATACCACTTCACACTCTGCTGCATCAGAAAGGGACGACAATGACCGAGCAAACATCAACCTCAACGACGGCGACACCCGACACCACAGCAGGGCCGAGCCTGCCGGATGGCTGGCGGGATGCGCTGGCCGACGAACTCACCAAACCCTACTTCCAGGCGATTCAGACGTTCGTGGCCGCCGAACGCGCCACCCACACCGTCTTCCCACCGGCGCCGGATGTCTTCAACGCGCTGCGCTATACGCCGCTGGATGCGGTGCGCGTGCTGATTCTGGGGCAAGACCCCTATCACGACGACGGGCAGGCCCACGGACTGAGCTTCTCGGTGCGCCCAGGCGTCACGCCGCCGCCCTCGCTGGTCAACATCTACAAAGAACTGCGCAGCGATCTCGGCTGTAGCATCCCCAACAACGGCTATCTGGTCCCGTGGGCGCAGCAGGGTGTGTTGCTGCTCAATGCCGTGCTGACGGTGCGCGCTCACGAGCCAAACTCACACAAGGGCAAGGGCTGGGAGACCTTCACCGACGCCGTGATCCGCGCCGTGAACGCCAGAGAGCAGCGGGTGGTCTTTGTGCTGTGGGGCGCCTATGCGCAGAAAAAGGCGTCGCTGATTGACTTCAGCCGCCATGTGATTGTGCAGTCCACCCACCCCTCGCCACTCTCCGCGCGCAACGGCTTCTTCGGCAGCAAGCCCTTCTCGCGCATCAACACGGCGCTGGAAGCGGCAGGCGCCCCCCCGATCACCTGGCAGATTCCCAACCTGTGAGAGCGGGTGACTGAGATACCAGTCTCATCGAAAAATGCGCCGGAAATCAGGACCGACTATGTCCGCATGGCATGCTATCCTGCCAACAGATTCCTCGTCAGGCACGCTATAGGGCGTGTTGAGGAGGTACGAGTGAAAGGCGACGTGGCGTTGATCAGCAGTTGGAGGGCATGGCAAACAGATGGGACAGATGGGACAGATGGGACAGACAAATAGCGCCACCAGCAAGGCGCAGCTTCTGGAAGAGTTGCGCAACGAACAGACCCAGTGGGAGGCGCTGCTGCACGAGATCGGCGAGGCGCACATGACCCAACCCGGCGTCGAGGGTGAGTGGTCCATCAAGGACATCGTCGCCCATCTCACCTTCTGGCGCCGCCGCACGGTGGGGCGATTCCAGGCGGCGCTGCGCCACGAGCCACCACCCCCGCCACCCTGGCCAACGCGCTTTGGGACAGAAGACGAGATCAGCGCGCGGGACGAAAACACCGCTTGGGACGAGGTCAACGCCTGGAACTACGCCGCCAATCGTGACCGTCCGCTCGCCGATGTGCTGCGCGAGTCGCGCGAGGTCTTTGCGCAACTGGTGGAGACACTCGACGCCTTCCCGACTTCGGACCTGCTCGACCCCACGCGATTCCCCTGGCTGGAAGGCGAACCGCTGCCGCTGACCGGCGCGGCGTTCTTCGATCATTTTCATGATGAGCATGAGCCGGATATGCGGGCCTGGCTCGAACGGATTCGGCGGGAGGAGCGGTGAAATCTCAGGCCATGCGCGGCACATCTCGCGTGACCCGATGAAGCTACGTACAGTACACTGCCTGAGTGGGCAGCAAGAACCGGAGGACCGTATGACTGGACGGATGATCGAGTTCGACACTGCGGGAACGCCCGCGCCTGGCTACCTGGCAAGGCCAGATGCGGCGACGGGGCCAGGAGTGGTGGTGCTGCATGCGTGGTGGGGACTGACGGAGCCGTTTCGGCAAGTCTGCGACCGGCTCGCGGAGGCGGGCTTTGTGGCGATCGCCCCTGACCTCTACCGTGGCAAGACGACGGCGAAGGTCGAGGAGGCGAAAGCGTTGGCCACAGCGCTGGATA
>JBDTAI010000400.1:0-7368 GCA_039924685.1 Ktedonobacterales bacterium | reverse complement strand
CGCCCGCACGTGCGGGCGGCGCCAATGTATTCACTCTCTGCTGGCAACTACGTGTATATACACCTTTCGTGCAAATCCAGGGACAGCGTGCATACCCATCGGAATGGAGAAGTGGCGCGGCCTGAATTCTGGAATCCGGTCCCAGTCTACCCGTTGGCTAGCGTGACAAGCTGCTGAAGTTCACTCCGTAACTGTGTCCACGCGCCGATACCCAGCCCGGTATCTACTAGCCTGCCTTGAGCCTCTCGCCAGAGTGGCAGCGCATTGAAGAGCGCCAGCTGCCCTGCTGCTGTCAGTTGAATGATGCGCGTGCGCCGGTCCGACCCTGCGCTAATAGCCACCAGTCCGGCGGTCACCATCGGTTTCAGATCGCGCGCCAGCGTCGTGCGATCCATCACGAGTTGGTCGGCAAGTGTTGAAATGGCAGACTCGCCCAGCGCGTTGATGAACATGAGCAGCGTGAGTTGCGTAGCGCGCAGCCCACTTGGTCGGAGCAATTCGTCATACAAACGCGTGACGGCACGGGCCGCTTTGCGTGTGTTGTGGCACACACACAGCAATGCCAGATCGGTGGGAGACTCGGACTCGCGATCAAACGAAGGTGTGTTCATGAATAGGAGTATATACTCTTATTCTTCGTCTGTCAAGGGGTAGAATGAGCAAGCTCTGGCGACATTGCAGAAAATGTCGGCGCAGGTACGCCCGTGATGCCGCCAGCTATGTGCCAGCTATGTGCCCGTGACGGGTCAGTGACGGGTCAGTGATGGGTCACTTCATGCGTTGGTCGGCGCAGAGGAGCGCCTAAGTGCAGCGTGTATGGCATGCATCAACAGATTGTCCTGATCGGGCGCGACTGTGCGTGGATCGAGCAGTAGTTGATCGCGCAGCACGCGCGCGACAACGGATGGCTGACCGCGCCGCAGCAGCGCCGCCAGTTCGCCGATCTCGTGTCGGGCGGAGAGTGATGGGCGCATGGTGAGGGCGCAGAGCCATGTCGGCAGCATCTCGCCGGGCAGTGAGCCACCACCAACCGTGGATTGCCCCTCGATCACAGTCGCCTCGATAACCTCTCCATCGTCCATATTGAGCAACTCTGCCCAGTGTTGCACACGCGCCCAGAGTGTATCTAGCGGCATGGCGATGGAGCGCCAGATGGGGATCAGGGTGTCAACCTTGCCGTCGCGGCGCCATGTGCGCAGGGTGGCTTCCAGCGCCGCCAGTGTCAGCTTGTCTATCCGCACAGCGCGCATCAGCGGATGACGTTCGATGCGCGCCAGCAGATCGGCGCGACCGACGAGGATGCCCGCTTGTGGTCCGCCAAGCAGCTTATCGCCTGAGAAGCAGATCACATCGGCGCCCGCCGCCACGCTCTCGCCCACTGTCGGCTCATGCTGCAAACCATAGGGTTCCGTCGCCGTCAGCGCGCCGCTGCCTAGATCGTGCATCAGCGGCAACCCGCGTTCGTGCGCCAGCCGGGCAAGCTCCACCAGCGCAGGCGCCTCGGTGAAGCCGATCACGCGGAAATTGCTGGGATGCACACTCAACAGCAGCGCCGTCTCAGGCGTGATCGCCGCAGCATAGTCCTGTAGGCGCGTGCGGTTGGTAGTTCCTACCTCCACGAGCCGCGCGCCGCTCTGGCGCATCACATCAGGGACACGAAAGCCACCACCGATCTCCACAAGCTCGCCACGCGAGATAACAACTTCGCGGCCTGCCGCCAACGCACTGAGGGCCACCAGCGTCGCCGCCGCATTGTTGTTGACCACCAGCGCATCCTCGGCGCCCGTCAACTCGCGCAGCAGCGAACGGATATGCGTCTGGCGTGAGCCACGCGCACCCGCCTCAAGATCGTATTCCAGGTTTGAATAGCCCTGCGCAACGTCATATATCGCGTTCAGGGCGCTGTCACTCAGCGGCGCGCGCCCCAGGTTGGTGTTGAGGATCACGCCGGTCGCGTTAATCACGCCATGCAGACGTGGCTGGCTGTCGGCGAAGAAGCGTTCCTGTGCATCCATCACGAGCGCGGCAAGCGAGACGTTGACCTCCTCGCCCGCCAGCAGCCGTGCGCGGGCATCGGCCAGCGTCTCGCGGATGGCGCGGGTAAATGGCGCCTGCGAGGAGTCAGCAGCACCCACGGATTTGCTGGCTGAGTTAAGGATCGCCTGGCGCAAGCGTTCGACGGAGGGCAGGGCGCGCACTTGCGAAGCTGCGGCAGCAGATATGGAATCACTGCCCTGCGCATGCTCGCGATCAGCATTGGCATCTTGGTTGGCGTCGGAGTTGGCCGCATGTTTGGGAGTGCGCTGCGCCATATCGTAGGCTGTCCTTCCTTGCCACCATCGTAGCCCAGGTGCGCCATCCGCCTACTCAGGCTTGGTGTTGCGCGCATCCTGTAATTCATAGTATGCGGTGATACAGAGCGCATCGGCCAATTTGCCCAGAATGGCGCTGAGATCGCTCTCATGCAGGTGGCATATATATGACTGATCGGGCAGAGCGGCGCGTAGCACTGGATAGACCAGTTCCGTCTTCACCAGACTATCGCCATCCAGACGCGGGTAGTCAGCCTTGAGCAGCAGGTGATGATACGGGCGCACCTTGTTGCGATAGGTGGTCAGCGGCAAGACGTTCAATACACCGGCATATTTGGCAAACACGGTGCTCGATACAACCAGCGCCGGACGCCAGTGCAGAATACGACGCTCCTCCATGCCGGGTGGCAGGGCAGGGTAGGCGAAATTCACCCAATAGACGCTGCCAAACTCAACCGGATGGAGATACATCGCTTGATCGGGACTGATAGTGGGGTGTGGCATCCGTTGCTGGCGCTCCCATGGTGTCGCACAGGCGCCTGACAAACATACGCACGCATGTGCGCTGGGGGCAAAGTGGCGTCTGGCCTGAAATAGCTCGCTAAGACGCGCGCGACGCTCGCTAGTTGCACATACGTCTGGGATCGTAGGTATCGTCAGCGATGGCGTCGTCTGCATCGCCGCTATCGAAGGCATGCAGGAGAATCGCCTGGGCGGCTTCAACCAGTTCCAGCCTCTCGGCGCGCTCCTCATCGCTTTCGTCGCGCAAGGCGTCTGCAATCAGTTCATCGTATGCAAGACGATACGCTGCTACCGCAGAGACGGCGTCGCACTCAAGATTTGTTGTCATAGGAGACCTGGCTTTCTCACGGGGGTTATCCCCTGATCTGCTCGTGCTACGTAGAGCGTATCACATGCCAGACAGCGGTAGGTATAGTTCTGAGACTTTGTGTGCGATAGCCCGCGCATGACTCGGCAGCGTGCTGTGCTGTGCTGTGCTGCGCTGCGCTGTGCTGTGCTGCGCTGTGCTGTGCTGCGCTGTGCTGTGCTGCACTGTGTACTGTATACGCTGCAGGGCTTTGACTGTTGAACGAGCGAGACAGCGAAAAGTTGCGGTGAGGAGTGGTTTATAACCGGGGAGTGGTTGAGGGCGCGGATCAGGCGGCGAACTGCTGTGTATGTTTGCAAGCAGGGTGGGGTTAGGATTGCGTGTGGCTCAATCAGGAGGTGATCAATCCGTGGCGGAAGGCGGATCATGGCGCTGCTGCCGGCTGTGGGCGAAGATACGCTGGAAGTCGCCGTTGAAAGTGGTGAGGAAGTCGCGCATATCAGTAACATCGTTTGACGTAATCGGGTGAGTTGCGTGCGGCGAGTGAGGAGGGGCGCCAAGTGGGCTGGCATGCGAACTGGTATGTGATGCGTCGAGGGAGTCCGCTCTATCTCGTGTATCGAGTACGTCTGTCGTGTCGAGCGGGTCGGTGTGATAGTGATTGGGAGCGGATGTTGTGGTGGGCGCAGGTGAAATGGTGATATGCGAGAAGTTCAACGGCTTGGTGGTGCTGGTTGGGAAGGACGCGACGTAGATGCCGCGATGCTGGCAACTGGCGCATGTCACCATCAGCAGCCAGGCGTTACTGCGACGGGCCAGCACAAGCACGCTCTCCGGGGTGAGCAGCGTGCCGCAGGTCGCACAGCGTTGCCGGGCGAAACGCTCACGAATCAAACGCTCATGCGTATTCACGGAATCCTCCTGACCCAACCCGGCGCACTGTCGTGGGTTGGCGAGACGACGGTTTGCGCTGCAACGAAATCGGCTGCTGCTGCTGTATTGCCGTTTACTCTTGCTTGCCGAACTCGTCGAGCGCCTCAAGGCCATTGATGAAGTCGCGGTAGACTTCAAGGTTATATTCACGCCCGGCGGTTTGTTTCTCACGCACGACGGTATCGTCGCGCTCATCGCCGTTTTGCAACGTCACACTGGCGTTCTCCAGTACGTTTTCGGCGACATAGATTGGCGCCTTCAGCCGCACGGCGATGGCGATGGCGTCACTGGGGCGCGCATCAATCTCAACATGGCGACCGTCCACGTCGAACACCAGCCGCGCATAGTAGATGTCGTCCTGGAGGTCGGTGATAATCACACTGGTAAGTTGGCCGCCCAACTCTGTGATCACCGATTTGAGCAGGTCATGCGTCAGCGGGCGTTGCGGTGTCGCCCCTTGAAGCTCCATTGCAATCGAGTAGGCTTCGGGGTTGGCGATCCAGATGAAGAGATAGCGTTCGCTCTCGGTGTCTTTGAGGATCACCACACGTTGGTTCGTTTCGACGCTGATCCGCACACTGTCGACCGACATCTCGACCATATCGCTCCCTCCTGCAATGTCGTTAGGCTGGCAAGAGTCGGCCAGTCCGCGTTTGCCCTCATTGTACAACCGTTGCGCTCACAGGCGCAACTGGCGCCCCCATCTTTCACGCTTGCAGTCGGCGGTTCGAGCAACAGCAGCGGTAAGCGGCATAGCTTCGGGTTGTCCGTTCCTTCTAACGAAGAATAGGGGCATGCACTAACGAAGAATTGGGAGTATGCAGCCTACACATAGACGCCACGCATATCAATATTGTCTGGCCCGGCTGAGTTTGGAACAAACGATTGACAGATGTGGCCCATTCCTGATACACTGTAGAACGACAGTTCTACGCATGTTGGCGCCGACGCCAACGGCGTGCAGCGCCTGTGTTGCCGCATATGCGACAGCGCGTGCTGATAGCAGACTCAGAGGAGGGCATATGGACAATCCCGATACCAGATTGAGTGATCCACAATCGCGTATGTATGCGTTCATCAGAGAGTATGTTCGCCGCGAGGGGCGGCCGCCGACAAATCGGGAGATTGGCCAGGAGGTGGGTATCAGTTCAACGGGTCACGTTGACTACCACCTGACGATCCTCGAAAGGAAGGGCTATATCACCCGCGAACGCAGGAAGAGCCGTGGCATCCGTGTTGCCCAGCAGGAGCTCGAGGGCTTGCGCGTCGCCGGAGCTATCGCCGCTGGTTCGCCGCTTGACATCTATGCCGACGATCAGCAGGAAACGCTCGACTTTGCTGAACACATGAACAGCACACGTGAGTATGTGTTGCTGGTGCGCGGCCAATCCATGATCGAAGACCACATCGCCGACGGTGATTATGTGTTGGTCAATCCCGACAACTACATCTCTGATGGCGACATCATCGTGGCGACGCGCCAGACAGCCAACGGCGGCAGTGGCGCCGCGACACTCAAACGTCTCTACCGCGAGAAGGGACGCATTCGCCTCCAGCCTGCGAATGCACAGATGGACCCGATCTACATCGAAGCGCCTGAGTGGGACCGTGAGTGGGTGGTGCAGGGCAAAGTGACCGCTGTGTATCGCCGCTGCTAGGCCGCTGATCGCAGTCGTCGTCACTGGCTACGAGAAATGCGTGGTTATCCCCTCTTAGCTTGTATAGCACATTGGTGTGTCGGTATACTTCGTGCATGCGGATCGAGCTATCTGGCAAATCGGCTACATCGCTTGCGCGACTCGCCTGGCTATGCTACGCTCGTCACGTCTTGCGCCATGTGCTGCCGTCTCCGGGCTTGCGGATGGACGCTGCTTGAACAGAGTCATGGCGAGGCGGATAGTGTAGAACAGACGCACTTGGGAGAAAGGGACGACGTTGTGATAGAGCACGTGCTGTTGCCCATCATGCAAAACTGGTACATTGCGACCGGCTATGTAGGGATCATTCTTGCAATGGCTATCGAAAGCTGTTGTATTCCGCTGCCGAGCGAGATTGTGATGCCACTCGCGGGCTATATCGCGTATATGGGGGCGAAAGACCCCCAGCATTTTACGACCACGACCGGCGCGCTATCGCTCGTGGGTGTGACCATCGCTGGCGCTTTCGGCTGTCTGCTCGGCTCGGCTGTCGCCTACTGGATCGGCGCATCGGGTGGGCGTCCATTGCTCCTCAAATACGGTCGCTATATCCTGATCTCCCATGCGGATTCCGACCGCGCCGACCGACTGTTTGCGCGTCACGGAGCACCGGTAGCCTTCTTCTCGCGGTTGCTGCCAGTCGTGCGCACGTTTATTTCGCTGCCCGCTGGCATCGCGCGCATGAATTTCACCAGGTTCATGATCTATACCTTCCTTGGTTCCCTCCCCTGGACTCTCGCGCTCGCCTACATTGGCTATGCATTCGGCGCTGCCTTCTTCACCAAGCTAACACAGCTTTCCACTGTCTTTCAGGGGCTTGATGTGGTCATCGGTGTGCTGATCGTCGCCGCTGTCGCGTTCTACGTCTACCGGCACCTCAAGCACGACCGCGAGGCCCGTAACAACGCCGCCAGCAGCCTGAGTGGATACCAACAGCCACGAATGCCCGCGCGCCGCTAATCGCCTATCAGCAGAACAACCTACTGATAGGTTGTTCTGCCGCCTTGTCTGCGCTATGCTGTTGAAGCTGACTGTGTTACGTATGCAGTCAGCTTCTTTATGTGTTGTGGGGCATGCGGTGGCACGCTGATCCTGTGAGCCGTTTTACAGGTCGCGCCGCCGAAATGGTGTGGAAATGAGTTGGGGTAGGGTATGTTGCACATAGATGGCGCTTCGACTGTCAAAGCGCCTGCTGGAGTGTCTGTAGGTGTAGAGTCGCAAAGCAGTAAGGGGAAGCAACGGGAGGCGCGCAGGCGCCCTGCGATGCAGCAGAACAAGCGGGTGCAGCGGAAGAAAGGTGGCCTGCTCACGCGTATACTCGACGTTTGCGATAATATTGTCTATCTGCTCGTAGGAGTCTGTTTTTTGCTGGCGGCGCTGATCTCACTGCTCTTTGGGGTGATCAAGTTTGGTTTTAGCGTCTATCAACTGGCCCAGATGGGGGTCAGTTCGGTGCAGAACGCCGCTGGCGCCAGTGGAGCCGCCGAAGCGATCATCACGTTCGTCAGCGATCTGCTGCTGACGTTGATCATCATGGAGGTGCTGGGAACCGTTGTCAACTATCTGGAGACGCACGCCACCTCACTCAAGCCGTTTC
>JBDTAI010000399.1:0-14437 GCA_039924685.1 Ktedonobacterales bacterium | reverse complement strand
ATTGCGCGCCAGTGGCACGATGCGCGAGACTCGCGTCTTCGGCGAAGATCTGCGACTGACGCGAGCGATCACCGCGCGTCTGGGCGAACGGGCGCTGCACATTCAGGATCGCGTCGAGAACCTGGGCAGCGAACCGTCGCCCTTCATGATCCTCTACCACATGAATGCCGGCTTCCCCTTGCTGGATTCCACCACGCGCCTGCTCATCAGCGATCAGCATGTCGAACCACGTGACGACCGCGCCCGTGAGGGGCTGGCCGACATCACGCGCTTCGGGCCACCCCAGCGCGGTTTCAGTGAGCAGGTCTACTGGCATGATGTGCGCGCCGACGCCGATGGCTACTGCTCCGCCGCCTTCGTCAACGAGGCGCTCGATTTGTCATTTGGGCGCGGGTTGGGATTTGCCGTGCGCTGGCGGCGCGATCAACTCTGGAACATGGTGCAGTGGAAGCAGCTTGGCATGGGCGACTATGTGGCGGCCATCGAGCCAGCCAACTGCCATACGCTGGGCCGCTGCAAAGAGCGCGAACTCGGCACATTGCAACACATCGCGCCCGGCGAGGTCCGCCGCTTCGATCTGGATGTATCGGTGCTGGTGGGGCAGGACGAGATCACCGCCTTCGAGGCGGCGTTGCCCGCATGAGTGCTGCGGAATCGCGGCCTTGCAGGGCCGTCGCACGGGTGGGAAGACCGCAGGCTTAAAAAAGCACGGTGACGGGGGGCCTGGCAGCCCCACCCACAAGCCACGGCCATATAGCATGCCTACGCTTTATCGGCGCCAGCATCGGTAGCGGCGATTCTTCGTAGCAGGGCGGCAAGTTGGGCGCATTCTTCCGGCGTCAGGGGCGCAAGGGTGGCCTGCACATGCACGGCAAAGGCCGCATCGGCCGCGGCAAGCGCAGCGGTTCCACTCACTGTCAGCGCCACATAGACCTCGCGCCCATCGCCACCCGCCGAGGCCCGCGCCCGCGTGACGTACCCCAGTTCTTCGAGCCGATCCACCATACGTGTTGCGCCTGCGGTAGTTACATCCAGCCGTTCCGCCAGTTCGCCAACGCGCACCCGACCGCGATCCGCCACCAGCCGCAACACGCGCCGCTGCGGACGCGAGAGCGGACCATACTGCCGACCGAGCCGCGCATACCAGGCGTCGAGCGCCTGCGCAAGATACGCCAGTGTCGGAGCCGGTAGATGTTCTGGATGCTCCCGATGCTCCACTGGCGGCGCCGGTTTTGGCAGGTGTGTTGCTGTTTCTTCAGGCATACTCAGAAGCCTCGCCTTCGCTTGATGGGCAGTAGTATTGACTAACGTAGTCAACTACTTCTATGATACCAGTAACAGACCACGTTACCAACTCAGGGAAACGATAGAGTAGTATGTCGAGGCGCCCATCATCCGTAGCATTCCCTACCTCATCGGCGCCGGAACCCGACAGCAATGGAATCGGGCAGGTGAACCAAAAGCAGACAGGGCAATCTGGTTGGGAACGGATGCGCAACCAGCTCTGGCCCGACTGGATCACCCGCGACATGCAACTGGTGATCGCCGCGCGCGTATTCATGAGCGCGACACGGGCGCTCGCGGGCATCATCACGCCAATCTATCTGGCGCTGCTGGGCTTCAGCGGCTTCCAGTTGGGGCTGCTCTTCACGGTGGTCGCGCTGACCTCAGCGCTGCTCTCTGTCGGCGTTGGCCTGCTGGCAGACCACATCGGACGCAAGCCGTTCCTGATCATCCTGCCGCTGTTCGCAGGCGCGGCGGGCGTGGTATTTGCCTTCTCCCATACTGTTGCGCTACTCTTCATCTTCGCCGCGCTCGGTTCGTTTGGGCGTGGCGCGGGAGCTGGCGCAGGCGCCGTTGGACCCTATCAACCGGCAGAGCAGGCGCTGCTGGCGGATGGTGTGACACCGCGCTTCCGCAACAATCTCTTTGGGCGGGTGGCCTTCGCTTCGTCGTTGGGCGCGCTGGTGGGAGCGCCGCTGGCTGGTTTGCCTGACCTGTTTGCTGGGAGCGCCACGCATGCGCCACCGAGCGCCTATGCGCCAGCATTTCTGGTGGCAGCGGCGCTGGCAGTCGTCGCAGGGCTGCTGGTGCTACCGATCACTGAGCGACAGCGACGCGCCCCGCAGATGCAGGCGCAGATGCAGACAGACGGGCGTCCAGTAAAGAAGTCGCTAGTGCGCCTCTCGCGTCCGACCTGGGCGATTCTGGCGCGGCTGTGGGTGACGAATAGTTTCAATGGGCTGGCGGTCGGCTTCTTCGGTCCCTTCATCACATACTGGTTCTATAAGCGGTATGGCATCGGACCGGCGGAGGTGGGTCTGCTCTACACAGCGATCAATCTCGCGTCGATGGTCTCCAATCTTGGCGCGGCCCGGCTGGCGACGCGGCTGGGGCTGGTGCGGGCCATCACCTGGAGCCGCACATTGCAGGCGGTATTGATTGTTCCGATGGTGCTGGCGCCGAACTTCTGGATCGCAGGCGCCTTCTATCTGGTGCGTATGATGGCGCAGCGCGTCGGCCTGCCGCTGCGGCAATCCTATGTGATGGGCGTCGTCCCCAATGACGAACGCAGCGCGGTGGCGGCGCTCTCGAACCTGCCGTCGCAGGCCACCTCAGCAATCACTCCGACATTTGCCGGTTATCTGTTCGATCATTTGGCGCTGGCGTTGCCCTTCGAGATCGGTGCGATCCTGCAAGGCGTCAACACACTGCTGTTTTACGTGTTCTTTCATGCCGCGCCGCCACCCGAAGAACGCAACAGACGCGAACAGCGCTCGGATGATGGTGCGGCGGCGCCGGTTGGCAGCCAGACGCTTGACGCTCCGTGACGGCGTATGCTACGCTCATCCCATTGCCAACACGTGTTGTCGCCTTGATCACTAGCGAGCCTATACGAAGAGCCATGATGAACGACAGAATCACCAGCGCTGCCAATCAGCATATCGCGCTGCTGCGCTCACTGCACACGCCGAAAGGGCGCGCGGCTGAGAACGCATTCCTCGTCGAGGGACCGCATCTGCTAGACGCAGCCTTCGACGCGCACATCACCCCACAACTGATCGTCTATGATCCCGATGTGTTGGAACGCTCCACCGAGGGGCGGCGATTGCTGGCGCGGCTGCTCGATGCGCAGGCGGCTGGCGCGATGCTCTATGAGGCAGCGGCCAACGCGATTGCGCGTGCAAGCGATACGCAGGCGCCGCAGGGCATCGTCGCCGCTGTTTCGCTCGAAGATGTGGCGCCCAACCGTGTGCGCGCCAGTCGGCGTGGACGCGCGCGTCCGCTGCTGCTGGCGCTCGATGGGGTGGGCGATCCCGGTAATGTCGGCACGATCCTGCGGTCGGCGCTGGCGGCGGATGTAGATGAGGTATTGCTGGCGCCGGGTTGCGTCGATCCCTTTGCGCCGAAGGTTGTGCGAGCAGGCAGCGGCGCGCATTTCTTCCTGTCGATCCGCGCCGAACAAACATGGGAGGAGATCGCGCAACGCTTCGCGGGCGCTCCATCGGCGCAGCAGGTGTTGGTGGCGGAGGCAAGTGGACATCGCGCCTACGACGAGTGCGACCTGACACAACGCACGGCGCTGATCATCGGCAACGAGGCGCATGGGCTCTCGAACGAGGCAGCGCGGCTGGCGACTGAACGCATCTCGATCCCTATGTGGAACCGGGTGGAGTCGCTCAACGCCGCCATCGCCGCCAGTGTGATCCTCTTTGAGGCAGGACGCCAACGCCGCATGAAAGATCGCAACCCTGAAGGGTTGGCGCACGGGGCGGATGACGTGTAGGGACAAACGCCCCGCTCCGATCCCGCCTACGTGGCGGATTGCAGACCAGGTGGTGTTTGCAATGGGTACGCGGGCGTCCGCCAGACATTCCTACACATCATCTGTCATCACCTGAGTCACCCATTCACCACCAATGTTCGCCTCTCAGCCTGCACAGGCAAGCTTTGCGCCTCGAAGAGGGCTGTAGGGCGCGGCTTCAGCCGCCCGCCGGGCTGCACGATCACGCCGCTCGATGCCCATTAGGGGCTAACATATGCTATACTATCGTGAAATAGACAACTGCATAGCAATGCGCTGTGATGGAGAGAGTAGGTCGGCGCAGGCGAACAGAGAATCGAGGTCAGTGGCTGCAAGCCTCGATGCGCCGGACCCGACCGAAGTTCACTCCTGAGTGCGCGACTGAAGCCGATAGCTCGTAACGAGACGTCGGTGGTAGGCGCGACGGTGGCCCACCGATAGCGGGGCAAGCGAGTGGAGCGCATAGATGCGTCGCTCTGCCGTATATGGCTGCATAGAATCAGCAGATGTACGGCGGTAGATGTGGTGTGTTGGCGCTCAACAGTGGGTGGCACCACGGAGTTTTACGGCAGCTTCGTCCCGAACGAGGCTGCCGTTTTGTATGCAAACGGGACGGACGGTATGACGGACGAAGAACGGCGGCTGGCGGAGTTGCGGGAGCGCGCCAGCGCAGAGCTGGCAATCATCGAGACGACGGACGGCCTGGAAGAGTGGCGTACACGCTACCTGGGCCGCGAACGGGGCGAACTGACTGCCATCCTCAAGGGGCTCGGCAAGCTGCCGGGCGAACAGCGCAAACTGGTGGGGCAGGGGGCCAACGAGGTGAAGGCGGCGCTCGATGCCCTGCTGGAAGAGCGCCGCGCCGCGTTGCGCATACGGGAGCAGGCCGAGGCGCTCGAACGCGAACGGCTGGATGTGACGCTGCCGGGACGCGCAATCCCACGTGGCCATATCCATCCCCTTTCGCAGACCACCCGCGACATCGCGCGCATCTTCCAGCCGATGGGCTTCCAGGTGCTTCAGGGGCCAGAGCTTGAGTCGGACTACTATAACTTCCAGGCGCTCAACATCCCGCCCGATCACCCCGCGCGCGACATGCAGGATACCTTCTGGGTGCTGCCGGGGCAAGCGCTCCTGCGCACGCAGACCTCGCCCAACCAGATTCGCATCATGGAACGCATGCGCCCACCGGTGCGCGCCATCGTGCCGGGCAAGGTCTATCGTAACGAGGCGATTGACGCCAGCCATGAGGCCGTCTTCCATCAGGTGGAGGGGCTGCTGATTGACGAATACTGCACGATGAGCGACCTGCGCGGCGTGATCGAGCGGTTCGCCCGCGAGATGTTCGGCGCTGACCGCAAGGTGCGCTTCCGTCCCAGCTACTTCCCGTTCACCGAGCCAAGCGCCGAGTTCGATATGGACTGTATGGTCTGCAAGAGCGTTGGCTGCCGCGTCTGCAAGTATAGTGGCTGGCTGGAGATGGGCGGCTCAGGCATGGTCCATCCAAAGGTGCTGCGCGGCGTCGGCTACGATCCCGCCAGCTATCGCGGCTTCGCCTTCGGACTGGGCATCGAGCGGATCGCCATGCTGCGCTACGGTGTAGACGACATCCGACTCTTCACCGAGAACGATCTGCGCTTCCTGCGCCAGTTCTCATAAATCGCGGCGTTGTCATCTGGAACAATACCAACCATATGCTATGGGAGACAAACAACATGGAAATGCGAGTGGCGTTGCTGGGCTGCGGCAACGTGGGACGCGCCTTGATCGCGCTGGTGGCAGCGAAGGAGCAGGCGCTCCACGACGAACGTGACCTGACGCTACGCTTTACCGGCGGCAGCACACGTCGGGCGGGCGCGTGGATCGCACCCAACGGACTGACGGCAACCGAACTGGCGGCGAGCGACTGGCCGACCACCTCCGGCGCCATCCCACAGGGCGCGCGTGCCTTCACAGGCAATGGTGTGGCGTTTGCGGCGCAGGCTCCGGCGGATGTGATCGCCGAGTTGACCACGCTCAACCCACAGGACGGCCAGCCCGCGCTTGATTACGTGCGGGCGGCGCTGACGGCAGGCAAACACGTCGCTACCGCCAACAAGGGACCGATTGCGCATGGCTTGCGCGAGTTGCGGGCGCTAGCGCAGATGCGCGGCGTGGGGCTGCGCTTCGAGTCCACCGTGATGGATGGCACGCCGATCTTCGGCATGATGGAGGCGTGCCTGCCCGTCACGAATGTCATCAGCTTTCGCGGCCTGCTCAACAGCACCAGCAATTATGTGTTGTGGTGTATGGGCCAGGGCCAGACGCTCGAAGAGGCAGTCACGAGCGCGCAACGGCTGGGCGTGGCGGAGGCTGATCCTAGCAACGACCTCGACGGCTGGGACGCCTCGGTAAAAGCGACCGTACTGGCGAATGCGCTGATGGGCGCCGATCTGCGTCCGCAACGGGTGAATCGAGTCAACCTGGGTGCGGTGGCGATGAAGGCGGCGCAGGCCGAGCTACAGCCGGGCTTCGGGCTGAAGCAGGTGGTGGAAGGACGCCGCGAGCATGGGCAGGTGGTGGCCGAGATACGCCTGCGCGCCTTGCCGCCCGACGATGTGTTTAGCCACATGCGTGCGATGGAAACCGTGGTGCGCCTCACCACCGACACCCTCGGCGAACTGACGCTGATCGAGGGCGACAAGGGCGAAGAGGGGCCAACCCAGACCGCGATGGGCGTGCTGGCCGACATCGTGGCGATTGCTCGCGCCTACCCCAATTAAGCAACAGGAGCAACTTTCATGAAAGCGCCATACTCCTGGCTCAAAGAGTATGTAAACATCGAGATCGGTCCTGACGAACTGGCCGAGCGGCTGACGCTGGCCGGACTTGAGGTGGACCGTGTGGAATATCCCTGGCCGGGCATCGTCACTGCGCAGATCATCTGGCTGGAGCGCGTGCAAGGCTCCGACCACCTGAGCGCCACCCGTGTCACCACCGGCGAGGAAGAGTTCAGCGTGGTCTGCGGCGCGCCAAACATCAAACTGCACGACAAAGTGCCGCTGGCGCGCATCGGCGCAAAGGTCGGCGAGATCGTCATTGCGGAAAAGAAGGCGATGGGCGTGCTGTCGCAGGGCATGCTCTGCTCGCCGCGTGAGCTGGGCCTGAGCGACGATCACAGCGGCATCTATATCCTGCCGCCCAATACGCCGCTGGGCGTGCCGCTCGGCAAAGTAATCGCACTCGATCAGGCGGTGATTGACCTCGACATCAAGGCGCACCGGGGAGACCTCTTCTGCATGGTGGGCATCGCCCGCGAGATTGCCGCCTTCACCGACAAAAAGCTGCGTCTGCCCGACATCCGCGTGAAGGAGAAAGGGACGGCTGCCAGCAAGCTAATGAAGCTTGAGGTGCGCGACGCCCTACTCTGTCCGCGCTATACTGCCCGTGTGGTGCGTGGCGTCAAGATTCGCCCCTCGCCACAGTGGATGGCGGACCGTCTGACGGCTGCTGGCATGCGCCCGATCAACAACGTGGTGGACATTACCAACTATGTGATGCTGGAACTGGGGCAGCCGCTGCATGCCTTCGACTATGACAAGGTGGCTGACCATACGATTGTCGTGCGCCATGCCGAGCCGGGCGAAACCATCACCACGCTCGACGATGTGACGCGGCGCCTCACGCCTGAGATGCTGCTCGTCACCGATCCTGCCGGGCCCAACGTGATCGCGGGTATCTTCGGCGGCGCGCGGGTGGAGGTCTCGGACGAAACGACCAATGTGCTGCTCGAAGCGGCGCACTGGAACCCCATCGGCATTCGTCGCACCTCGGTGACGCTGGGGCTGCGCACCGAGGCATCGGGCCGTTTCGAGAAGAATCCTGACATCACCCTCACCTCGGTGGCGCTTGATCGCGCGGCGCAGTTGATCGTGGAGCTTGGCGGCGGCGCGGTCGCGCCCGGCGATGTAGACTTCTATCCGGAGCCGATCTCGCGGCGTGTCATCGAGTTCCATCTGGAGCAGGTGAAGTGGCTTACCAACATGGAGGTTACACCAGGCGAGGCGATCAGCGCGCTCACGCACCTGGGCTTCGGTGTCACGGAACAGCCGAATGAGTCAGGCGCGGTGGTGCTGCGCGTGGATGTGCCGACATGGCGAGGTGATGTGGAGGAGAGCGCCGATCTGGTCGAAGAGGTGGCGCGCATCGTTGGCTACGACCGCATCCCTAGCACAATCCCAACGGGGCCGCTGCCCGCGCCGATTGACGATCCGTGGTTCGCCCGCGAGGATGAGGTGCGCGACTTCCTGCTCGGCGCCGGGCTGACGGAGGTACAGACCTACCCGTTGATCAGCCGCGTGGCAATGGCGAGAACGCTGGTAGGCGCCGCTCTGGGCGAGGAACTGCTGCTGGCGGCTCCTGCGCCAACCGGCCTGAACGACAGCATGAACGGCGCAACTGAGAAAACCGCGCTCACCGCCACCGCCAGCCGTGCGCTCGAACGGCGGCGCATCGAGAGCATCGCCGAGAAGTTGCCCGCCATCACCCTGCACAATCCCTTGAGCAGCGAGATGGAGGCGCTACGGCTAACGTTGTTGCCTGGCCTGCTCACCGTCACCCGCGAGAACGCCAAGCATACCAGCGCCGGGCTGTGGTTCTTCGAGATCGGGAGGCGCTATCTACCGACTCCCGGCCTGGCGACCGGCGACGATCTCGCCAACGAGCGGCGCACCATCGGCGGGACGATCAGCGGTCCGGCGACGCAAAGCTGGCAAGGCGAACACAACGCTGACTTCTTCGACCTCAAGGGTGTTGTCGAACTGCTGCTGCGCTCGCTGCACATTCCGCATTATCGCTTCACGCCAACACGCCACCCTTCGTTCCATCCGGGGCGCTGCGCACTGGTAGAGGCGCTGGAACTCACGCCAAGCCCCTCGCCCCATGGGAGAGGGGAGGCAGAGCAGCGGAGTGTCGGTGAGACGGCGGCGTGGGTAACGTTGGGGGTGTTGGGCGAGGTTCACCCAGAGGTGGCGGAACGCTTCGATCTGACCCGGCGTGTCTATGCGATGGAGCTTGATATGGAACGGCTCTATCAGGTGGCGATCACCACGCCGCTCCATCAGGGCTTCTCGCGCTATCCGGTGGCGCAGCGTGATCTAGCGCTGGTGGTCAGCCGCGCAACACCCATAGCGGAGGTGCTGGCGGCGATCCGGGCAAGTGGTGGCGAATTGCTGCGGGATGCGCGTCTCTTCGATGTGTATACCGGTGAGGGCGTCGCATCTGATAAACAAAGTCTGGGCTACACGCTCACCTACCAGGCGGCGGATCACACGCTCACGGATCAGGAAGTGGAGCGCGCCCAATCCGGCATCCTGAAGGCGCTTGCCGACAGCTTTGGCGCCGAGCTACGTAGCTAGCGAAAGCGCACTGACCAGTGTGTTGTCCTCCAATTCCCTTCACCTGATGCTGTTTATCAGCGTGATCACGTACTACGGATGGCGACAATCGGGATTACCCGTGGCCTGAAGGCCACGAACCACGATCCCATACCTGGTACGACATTAGGGGCGTGACGCCTATAGCACAGGTGTCCCAGCGAGATGCAGTCGCCTCGTCAGGTCTGCCATACTGAGGCGAGGCGTCCGCTCAAGCAAACGCATTCAGGCAAGCGCAGGATGTGAGGATACAGATGCAACACTATCGGGACAACGAGTCGTACACATTATTTGATCTGCGTGGCAAGCATGTGGTGACAATCGGCGGCGGCACCGGCCCCTTCAATGTGCTTTCGAGTCTCAAACGCTATCCCTGCCTGATCACGGCGGTTGTCTCGATGGCCGATAGTGGCGGCAGTTCGCGTCGGTTGATGGATGAGTTTGGCCAGTTGCCGCTCGGCGATCTGCGGCAGGCGCTTGTCGCGCTCTCCCGCAAGGGTGCGCTGTGGCGCGATGTCTTCACCTTCCGCTTTGGCAAGGGCAATGGGCACCGTGTGGTGCAATCCAACGGCGAGACCATCGAGATGTTGCTGGATACGCGCAAAGTCGCCGAGCAGGCGGGCGTCAGCGGCCATAGTCTGGGCAACCTAATCCTCGCCGCGCTGCAAGACGTGAACAAGGGCAACCTGCTGCACGCAATCCAGGATACGCAGGAGATACTGGACACGGCGGGCAATGTGCTGCCCGTCACCCTCTCGCGTGTCACGCTCTGCGCCGAGTTGGAGAACGGTGAGACGCTCTCCGGCGAGACCGACATTGACACACGCGGCAAACAGCGCCTTGAGACGCATGAACTGGCGCCGCTCTCGCCCATCAAGCGCGTCTATCTCGCCCACGAGGCGGCCGCCTGTGATGACGCGATCCGCGCCATCCGACGGGCTGACACCATCATCATCGGGCCGGGTGATCTGTATACCAGCATCCTGCCCAATCTGCTGATTGATGGCGTAGCCGATGCCATCCGCGCCTCTGACGCGCAGAAAGTCTACGTCTGCAATCTGATGACCAAGCACGGCGAAACCGACGGATACCCCGCGTCACGCTTCGTCGAAACTATCCACAGCTACCTGGGCAACCGCGTGGACCGCGTAATCCTGCACGACGGCTCGTTCCCTGAGCATCTGCTCGAGCGCTACGCCACCGAGGAGCAGCATCCGGTCCGGGCCGATGTGGAGGAGGTGCGCCGTCTCGTTCCTGAAGTGATCGTGGATCAGTTGCTCTCCGTCTATCAGGATTCGCTGGTACGCCACGACGCCGACCGCCTTGTGCGCGCCATCTTCACCCCACCCGATGTGTTTGTGATGTGAGATGTGAAGTGTGACGGCGTTCACGATGAGTTTGTGAGATAGCGCATGGTTGTCGTCAGGCGCGCATGCGCTATACTGTGGCTACGGCGCACACCTCCACACTCTCACACGACGCGCCCCCCCGGTGGCAGAGATCAGCCTCTCTGCCACCATTTTTTGTTGGCGAAGACCCTCACACCAGTTGGGGGGAACTTTTTTGGCGCCTGTGCGTTGATCCCCTTGAAAGGCGCGCTCAGATCCTCCACGGTGTAACATTGCACAACCCAGCACACGGCGATGCACAACACGAGCGCGTGAGGAGGTGGTTGACATGACTCATAACCGCAACATGGAATCGACTGTAAAGACGACTGCACTGTCCGCCTCCAACCATCGGCAGAGGAGTAGAAAGGGCCCCTGGAGCGCCATAGGCGCCGTGGCGGCGGTCGTTGCCCTGCTTGCGCTAACCGGCTGCGCATCAGTAGCGGGCGCTGATGCGGCCAGCACTCCCAACACCAGTCCCGCAACCCATATCAGCGGGCCAATTGACATCAGCACCGATCACAGCATCTACGCGCCTACAGAGGTCATCAACGTGACCATCACCAACAGCCTGAGCAAGCCCATCATCGCCTATGACACGCAATCGGGGTGCAGCATCCTTGCGCTTCAACGCCAGCAGTCGGGCCAGTGGGTCGTCGCCAATGAAGCGCACTGCCCAATGGGACGTGTCGCGGCGCCGATCACCATCAAGGCTGGCGGCGTCTACCATGCGGCTATCCATGCAGGCTTTTCGGGTGTTCCATCCGGCGGCGGGCAACAGTACTTTACGCCAGGGGTGTATCGGCTGGCGCTTGAGTACTTCCTGGCGCCGCTCGGCAGCAATGGCTCACATAACCCGACGAATGGGATACTGTTGCTCTCTGCCTCATTCAGCGTCGTCGGAGCGGTCCCTGCCACCACGGCGCCTGCATCTGGCGGCAAAGGTGGTACGACGATCATCATCGCGCCAGCGGGTACAGTGACCGGGACCCGCTAACACTTCTTGCCTTCACGCTTTTTGCCTTGCGGTCACGCTCCGCCGCGTGTTATGCTTCCTGCTGTGTGTCGGTGTTCTTCCCTGTATGATTGGCGTCATACGCCATCGCGGGGAAGAAGGCTCAACTGGGATCAGCAGAAGCGGAGGCATGTGTGTCGGCGGGAGCAGGCGCGG
This sequence comes from Ktedonobacterales bacterium, assembly GCA_039924685.1. Taxonomy (GTDB): domain Bacteria; phylum Chloroflexota; class Ktedonobacteria; order Ktedonobacterales; family JADMIN01; genus JBDTAI01. The sequence goes on along the minus strand of JBDTAI010000399.1, from coordinate 2,659 downwards.
AGGCGCGGCGGACAACGCGGGGTGGGCGCAGGCAAGTATGGCCGGTCAACAGTCGCTGGAACTTTATGACGCTTGGCGCCGACATCGCCTTTTTCAGCCTGGGCCTGAGCATCTCGTCGGCCTATACGCTACTGCCGCTCTTTGCCCACCACCTCACCGATAACAACCTGCTGATCGCGCTGATTCCGGCGTTGCGCGCGTTGGGGCAGTTTGCGCCGCAACTGCTGGTGGCGCCGTTTGTCGAGCGCCGTCGCCGCACGTTGCCGATGATTCTGGTGATCACGCCGATGGAGCGCGTGCCGTTTCTGCTGCTGGCGCTGGGCGCGCTCTGGCTGGCCCAGGGGGCGCCTGCGTTGCTGCTGGGCATGTTCCTCTTCCTCGTCTTTCTGGCGACGCTCGGCTCTGGGCTGGTCTATCCCGCCTGGCTCGACCTGATCGCCCGCGCCATCCCCAGCGACTGGCTTGGCCGCTTTCTAGGTTTCTGGTCGGGCCTGGGCGGCGCGCTGGGCATCGGTGGCGCGGCCATCGGCGCGGCGCTGATCGCGACGTTCTCCTTTCCGCTCAATTTCGCGCTCTGCTTCCTGCTGACCTTTGCTGCCATGATCGTCTCGTTTGTCCTGCTGGCGTTAGGGCGTGAACCGACGCGTGACCTGGCGACTCAAGCCACACACACTGCGCGACCACCACACGCCGACGCGCAACACGCCGATGCCCAGGAGGCCCATACAACGGCTCCGGCAGCCCTATCCGCAGTGGCGATCAGGTGGAACGCCGCCATCAGGCGCTTTCTTGCGCAGAACCTCAACTCGTGGCGGCTGCTGGGGCAGGATCGTGGCTTGTTACGGCTGATCATCGCCAGTGGATTGCTGGGGATCGCGACGATGGCGAGCGCGCTCTTCGCTGTTTCCGCCATCAAAGTTGGTGGGTTGAGCGATCCAGAGGTGGGGGTGGAAAGCACGGTGCTGGCGATTGCGCTGACGGGTGGCAACTTTCTCTGGGGCTATGTGGGCGACCGCTGGGGGCATCGGGCGGTGCTGATGTGGGGCGCGCTCTGTGCGGGGGCATCGGCGGCGCTGGCGCTCTGGGCGAGTGGCTTCTGGGACTACGCGCTGATCTTTGCGCTGCTGGGCCTCAACCTCGCCGCCACGCAGCTCGCCCAGCTCACCTACATTGCGGAGTTCGGGCCACCGGAGCGCCGCCCGACCTACATTGCGCTGGCCTCGGTGGCATATGCGCCCTTCGCCATTGGCGCGCCACTGCTGGGCGGCTGGTTCGCCAACCTCTGGGGCTATACGCCGGTCTATGCGCTCTCCGCGCTGGTGGGCTTTGGCGCCGCCATCGCCTTTCAGTTCTGGGTTCCCAACTCGCGCCGCGCCCACAGTTCCCAGAGTTCTCAGACAAGCGCCGCTAGCCATTAACCTGCCCGATGCGATAGACTGAATGCTGCGTACTGCCACTCACCGATAACTCACCCAGACAGACACAGGAAGGGTTCAGCAACCAGCATGGCAAACACAGCAATGCAGACAACCGACACAACCGATACGCGACCGCGTGTGATGGTGATCTTTGCGCACCCCGACGACGCCGAGTTCATCTGCTCCGGAACGGTGGCGCGCTTTGTCGAGAACGGCTATCGCGCGCAGTATGTGCTGGCCACCAGCGGCGATAAGGGCAGCGACGATCCCAACGCCACCCCCGAAGGACTGATCGCCACCCGTGAGGCAGAGCAACGCGCCGCCGCAGAGATACTTGGTGTCGAGGACGTCACCTTCCTGCGGCATCACGATGGCGAGGTGGAGGTCAGCATTCCCTTCCGCCGCGAACTGGCCTATGTGATTCGCCTGGGCAGGCCAGATGTGGTGATCACCTTCGATCCCTGGCAGCGGTATCAGATTCACCCCGACCATCGCGCCGTCGGCCAGACCACGCTCGATGCCGTGGCCGCCGCCCGCGACCATATGTATTATCCAGAGCAACTCACCGATGGGTTGACCGAGCATCGCGTACATAATGTCTACCTCTTCGCCAGCGACAGCCCGAACTACTACGTAGACATCACCTCCACCATCGAGAAGAAGATCGCCGCGCTGCTGGCCCACACCAGCCAGATTCGCGCTGAGGGCATTGCCGAGCGAATACGCGCCCGCGCCGCCGCCGTTGGCATGGAGATCGGCGTACACTACGCAGAGGCGTTCCACTATCTGCCGATGGTGCAACCGCCCGCGCTGCGCCGCCATCCCACCTGGTGAGACGGATGATCACACTGTTGCAATCGAGTGGCAATCCCGCTACGGACCAGGCGATTATCGCTGTGATCGCGGCTTTCGAGCAGGCATTTCCAGGGCGGGTGAGCGGCTACTATGCGCTGGGTAGCTATGCCGATGGCAGCGCCGTCGCCACCAGCGATATTGACCTCACCATCATCTTCACGGGCGCCTTCGAGGGCGCGGCAGAACGCGATGCAGCCCAGCGCATGGCTATCACCTGCGCCGAGGCGAGTCCCTTTGAGTTGGACATCGAACTCGATGATGAGGCGGCGCTTGCCCAGGGCGCCTCGCCACAATTCATGCTGGGAAGCGCGCTGCTCTACGGCGCCGACATCCGTGAACGTGTCTCACTGGTTTCGCTGGTGGAGTGGACCCGCGACCGCATGCAC
>JBDTAI010000398.1:0-16252 GCA_039924685.1 Ktedonobacterales bacterium | reverse complement strand
AAGCTCGACGAGATCCTGGCGCGGCGGCGGCGGCTGGCAGACCGCTACAACGAGCAACTGGCGGACTTCCCCGGCGTGCAGACGCCCTATGCGCCACAGCACGCGCCGCATACCTACCAATCGTACTGCATCCGCCTCGATCCGATACAGACACCGCCGCGTGATTGGATGATGGCGCGCTTGCAGGAGCAAGGCATCGCCAGCCGGCGTGGTGTGATGGCGATCCACGAGGAGCCGTACTACGCGATTCGTTTCGGGCGTATCTCACTGCCCGTCACCGAAGCGGCCACCCGCGAGACGCTGCTGCTGCCCCTCTACGCCGACATGACCAACCAGGAGCAGGATCGTGTGATTGGCGCACTCCATGCCGCCTTGCGCGAGGGGCCGCGTCAGATGAATCCATTCGGGCAGATGCGTCCATTCGCCCAGCGCGGCTTCCGGCGTTGAGTGGCGCCTGTGGGCGAACTCTGCGAGCGAACGAGCCGGTGAGCCATGGGCCAGATCACTCAGCGCCAGATGATGCCAGGACAATCTGCCCTACGCCTCTCCTGTAGAGCAGACTATCCCAGAGCGTGCTGTCTCGGCGCCTACCCGCTTGATCACAACCGCCTGATCGTCGTATAGCTATCCAGCTTCTCGCCCTCTATCAAGCAGCGCATGCCGGGGGATGTTGTAGCGCCCCTGTGCGACGCACTACACAATACGGGGAATGGTCATGCCGGATTGCGCCACTGCACGTTATACTGTTGGACACACAGCACAACACATAGCGAATCAACACAACGCAACGGCTGATGCGAGGGGAAAGCGGCAATGGCGGTGAGGACGGGACAGGCGTATTCCAGGCGACACAACCGCGATAGAAAGGGCGCTGTGGCATCACGAGATGGCCTGTGTCATGGCTTGCAACATGGCTTGCGGCGTAGCGGCGGCATAAGCGGCGCAGCGCTCGTGCTGGCGATGATGGCATTGCTGATTGCGTTACTCGGCCTGAGTGGGCTGGCGCCGTTAGCTGCTGCGGCTCCCGTGCAGGCGGGACACTTGCAGGCAGGGCAATTGGCGCAACAAGCGCGACACCTGCGACAAGCCGCCACAACGCCTACTCGTCCGGCGCAATCGGTCGCCTATGCGCGTATCGCCGTCGTGCGTGTTCTCACCTATTATTATGGTCGTGTCAGTGGTTCCGGCCCGATCCCCGTCCTCAACCCCTGTGCAGCGGATGGAATCTTGATCGGCACGACAGGCGCCAATCTCAACTCATACAACTATGTGCTGACACCCAGCGCAGCGGTAAGCCCGGTGATCCCCTGCCAGGGTGTACAGGCTGCCTTCCAGCAACTCAATGGCGCCGCATCGGGTTGGGGCATCACACGCATTCAGGTATTGCTCGATGCTGCCTATACCGGCGTCGGCGCGCAGCAGATGGGCAGTGTCGTCTATACGATTGACCCGACGCTGATCGCCACCAATGGCGACTCCATCGGCCCAAGCTTGCTGGCGTTGCCGCTGCAACCCGGCCAACCCAGCCACGATCTGCCCGTTCTCACCACACCGCAGCCCTCCGATGTGGCGCCCAATGCGGCGGACGCCAGTGTACTCGATCTCGTCGGCTACAGTGGTCAGTTGTTGGGGCGCGACTCGCTGATCAGCGGCGAGATCAACTCAACACTGTATCCCGTAAGCCTGCCCGCATCGCAGTTCACGTCCGCCGCCACGCCAACCAGGCCACCCAGCGGCGGTGGTGGTGGCAATGGTAGCACCGGAGGCACCGCCGTTCCTACCAACACATCATCGTCGAGTGGGGCTGGCAGCGGCGGCGTGAATGCCACGAACGCGCAAACCAGCATCGGCGCCCCCGCAATAGACGGCAACGGGCGGCTGATCGGCATGGTGATCGCGGACACCAGCGGCAATCATGTGCTGGCCTCACTCAGCACTGTGCAGAAGGCTATCGGCGCCGTTAGCGGCAAATCCGGTCCATTGATGACACAGTGGCAGCAGGGATTAACCGCTTTCTACGCGAATCCGCCACAGTATAGCCAGGCGTCGAGCGCATTCAGTGGACTGGCGAGCAGCTACCCCGACTTCGGTGGTGTGGCGCCCTTCAAGACGGCGGCGAGCCAGCAAAGCACGACGATCCCCTCACTCACTGCGACCGGTGGCCCGATCACGCCCACCACGATTACTGGTGGCCTGAACAAGACACTGTTAGCGGTAATCGGCGGCGCGGTGGCGCTGCTGGTGATTGCGCTGTTGGTGGGTGTATTGGTATTTGCTGGCAGGCGGCGGCGCACACATAAGGGCAGGCAGACGGCGCAGGTGATGCGCGGCGCGTCGCCCGATGAAGCAATGCTCAACCTGCTGCCACCTGACACCGCGCTCGATGATCTTGATGATCAGGGCAACCTGCGTGAACCGCAGGACTACTTTGTCGAGCAGGAGACGCGCCCGCAACCTGCCATGTCCGCTGGACGCGGCCCTATGAGTCGGCCGGTGAGCCAACCGATGTCCCCCGCAATGGCAATAGGGCAGCCCAATCGCGCCAGTGCGCCGCTCGCGCCCGAAGAAATACCCACAGCAGTCCTCTCAGCGCCGAACCGCCCGCCGACGAGGCCACGCACGGGAACCAGCCTCACCGCCGCTGCCGCTGGCATGACGAATCCAGGTATCAAGCGCGCCGGAGACCCGAACCAGGACAACATTTTTGCGGCGCAGGGGCTACGGCTGGCCGCAGGACGACCGCAACCCTATAGCCTCTTCATCGTGGCGGACGGCATGGGTGGCCATCTCAACGGCCAGGAGGCCAGCCGCCTCGCCATCGAGTACATTGCACGCACAGTAGTGCAGCCGCTCACCACCGGCCTGCCGCTTGACGACGCGACGCTGACCAATCTGCTCGTAGATGGCGTGCAGCGCGCCAACCACGAGCTGCTGCAACGCAATCGTTTCGAGCATGGCGATATGGGCACCACAGTCACAGCGGCGCTGGTGGTGGATGACCGCGCCTATGTGGTGAACGTGGGTGACAGCCGCACCTATGTACTGAGTCCCGATGCGGGCCTGCGCCAGATCACAAAGGATCATTCAGTGGTGGCGAGTCTGGTGGAGGCTGGTGTCATTCGTCCCGAAGAGGTGTATACCCACCCGCGCCGCAACCAGATTTATCGCAGTCTGGGCGGCGAAGATCCGACGTTCGAGGTAGATACCTTCATGGCGCCGTTGCAGGCAGGCGACAAGCTGCTGCTTTGCTCCGACGGCCTGTGGGAGATGGTCCACGATCCCCAGATCGCCAGCATCCTGCGCGGCGCGGCGAACCCGCAACAGGCAGTGGAACTGCTGACCCGCGAGGCCAACGCCAACGGCGGCGAGGATAACATCGGCGTGATCGTTGTGAGGATGTTGGAAGAGACGTCCACGTCACAGCGCGCCGAGCCAGGGTTGCGTGTGATTGCCGCGCCGACTCAATCCTCCCCTCCGCAGCAATCCGCCGGGCAAGCGCAGGCGCCCCAACAGCCGCAACCAGTGAGCCAGCCGCCACAGGAACCACAAGGGCCATAGGGTTGGTGAAGTTCGCAGTCGTTTATGCCAATGTACATGAAAGACACGGACAGGCGATGACGTATTGCCTGCTACGTCTCAGTCCGTCATGGGTGCTTGTTTTGGCCCTTGAGCGCCAGGCGTTGCGAGCATCTGGTATGCGGGAGCCGCTGTGCGGGCACGCCACCAGACGATGAAGCCGATTGCCGCCGACGACGCCATCAGCACAGCCATCGGCAGCAGAAAGAAACCGGAGCCAGTCACTGCCGGAAGCACACCGCCAAACACCACCAGCAGCACACAGGTGAACATCGTCCAGTAGGCCACGCTGCGGGCTGAGGGATCGGGTGTGCGCAATTGCCAGCGCACCGCCAGCAACCCGCAGAACAACGGGAGCAGGATATTGCTCAACACGAGGACGAAACGCCCGGCGGCCAGCGCATCAACTGACTGGCACTGGAGTTTCTGGGCGGACATGCCATAGCATGCCTCGTTCTCTATGAGCAGGTTGATAGCCAGATAGGCAAAAGCCGCAAGCCCCGCCACCAGTCCGGCCAGCGCCAGCAGCAACTCGGCGCGAGCGAGGCGGTCCCACTGCTTCCAGTGGCTCAGTTCAGCACGCACAAAACGGCTCAGATACTCCATCGCAGTATATTTCTCCCAGGGGATGAGGCGGATGTGTTCGAAGGGGTTATATGGCGCAACAAAGCGGGCGCTATCCTGGCAAGTAGAACAGCGCCGCGCTTCTATCCCTATACCCTGTTATAACTCTAGCGTGTACCGTTGCAATCAGCAACACCGTCGGCGAACAGATGCGCTTTAGGCGTCACGTGTATCCGTCGCCGCAACGCTCGCCTTGCCGCGCGGCTTCGCCTCACTCTTGTGGTTGATATGGCCGTTGTGGTGGGTGTGATTGCTATGGCTCTTTGCGCCAACCTGGTCAACCTGGTCAACCTCGCGCTTCGCTTCGGCCTTTGGCGCAGGTTTGCCGTTGGGCGCAGCGCCGTAGACTGGTGTGAGCCAGTCGGCATACTCCGGGCGTTTGCCGCGCACCACCTCATGATAGATGCGTTGCAGCTCGCTCGCCATCGGACCAATCTCGCCAGAGCCGACGGAGCGGTGATCCACCGCGATCACTGGCGCGATCTGGGCGCCGGTGCCGGTCAGGAAGATTTCGTCGGCGCAGTAGAGTTCCGTGCGGTCGATCACGCGCTCACGGGTGAGGCGGTCAAGCTCACGGCGGGCAAGCTGCATAATCGTATCGCGGGTGATACCTAGCAGAATATTCTCGGTTGGTGGCGGGGTGACAATCTCGCTGCCGAATATCAGGAAGATGTTTTCGGCGCTGCCCTCGCTGACATGCCCCTCGGCGGTCAGCATGATCGCCTCGTCGTAGCCGTTGGTAAGGGCTTCGGTCTTGGCGAAGGCGCTGTTGACATAGGCGCCCGAAATCTTGGCGCGCGCCGGAATCATATTGTCGTCAACCCGACGCCATGACGAAACGCCGCAGCGCAGGCCAGTGGTGGAGATGTAGTCGCCCATCGGCACGGCATAGATTGTGAGGCTATCCGTCAGATCGTGGAGCCGCACACCGATGGTCTCATCACTCTTGTACGCAAACGGGCGCACATAGCAGTTTTCATGGAAGTTGTTGCGGCGGATCAACTCGACGGTGATCGCCACCAACTCGTCTACACTCTGCGAGAGCGTGATATTGAGAATCCGGCAGGAGCGATGGAATCGCTCATAATGCTCACGCAGTCGAAAGAGATAGACGTCTTCGGTCTCGGCGTTCCAATAGCCACGGATGCCCTCGAAGCAGCCTGTGCCATAGGACAGGCCGTGCGTCATCACGCCGACGCGCGCCTGATCGGCGGGCACGAACTCGCCATTAAGATACACCACCATATCGGATCGCTGCGAAAGTGGAGCAGAATCCGGCACGCTGATCGCCTCCTCTTGTACGGCCCCATTGCCGTTGCGCACAACTGCGCTCGCTTCTACCATCATTGGTCGTTCGGCGCTGCGGGCAAGCGGTGAACAGCCTCACCACTGGCGCAACCCGCACCCCAAACATATCCGTCCACCCTATGCCCTGTCAAGGTCCAATCGGGCTACTCGCCCTCGAACGAGCCGAAGAGGTTGTTGAGCGACTCCATCAGCGTTGGGTGCGAAAAGATGGCGTCACGGAGCGTTGTGTAGGGCAGTTTGCCCATCATGGCGATCTCCACGGCTGACATGATCTCGCCGCCCTCGATGCCCAGCACGCTGAAGCCGAGAATCTGCTCACTCTGCGCGTCTACGATGGCTTTCATGAAGCCGCGAGTCTCATCCACCTCCAGCGCGCGGGCGACATAACTCATCGGCATCTTCGCCACCTTGATGTCAAGACCCTGTGCGCGGGCCTCCTGTTCGCGCACCCCCACGCCGCCAAGCTGCGGGTCTATGAAGACGGTGTAGGGAACGAGCCGCCCGCTGGTGGTGGCATGCTTGCCCTCAACCAGGTTGGCGCGCAGAATACGGAAGTCGTCATACGAGATATGTGTGAAGGCCGGGCCACCCTTCACATCGCCAACCGCATAGACACCCGCTACATTCGTCTCCAATCGCTCATTGACGCGGATATAGCCACGCTGGTCGGTTGCGATCCCTGCCGCCGAGGGGTCGAGATGGTCGGTGTTGGGGGTGCGGCCCAGCGCCGCCAGCAGATGTGAGCCAGTGATCGTCCGCTCGCTGTCGTGTACACGCGCGGTGACGTCCACGCCGCCATCGGCGCCGCGCTCCACCCGCGTGATCGCCGTATCCAGTAGCACCTCAATACCGTCTTCGCGCAGAATATTGGCCACCGCATCGGCGACATCGGCGTCCTCGCGTGAGAGCAGACGCGATCCGCGTTGGATAACCGTCACCTGCGCGCCAAAACGGCGAAACATCTGGCCAAACTCCAGCGCGATGTAGCCACCGCCTAGCACGACGAGATGGTTCGGCACGACATCGAGTTCCATGATGGTCGTCGAGGTGAGGTAGGGAATATCGGCGAGACCGGGAATCGGCGGCACGCTGGGACGCTCACCCGTATTGACGACGACGATGGGCGCCGTCAGCCGCCGCGTCTCGCCCCCGTCGTTGAGTCGCACGTCGAGCGTGTGGGGCGCAGTGAAGCGCGCCTCGCCCATCAGCAAATCCACGTTGGCGCTCTCACGCAGGCTCCGCTCACTGCCACTGCGGAAGCTCTCCACGATGTCGCGTTTGCGCTGGCGGACCTTCACCATATCCACTGTAAGGGGGGTTGGGCTGGTATCGCTGCCAGTGGCGCCAGACGCGCCGGGATGTACGCCATAATCGGCGCTACGACGCACCAAATAGGCGTCGCGGGCGCTGGCCACCATCGTCTTTGTTGGCGAGCAGCCCTCGTTGATACACGTGCCGCCGACGTGTTCGCGCTCGATGATTGCTGTGCGCTTTCCTGCTGCGCCCAGCGCCGTCGCCAGTGGTCCGCCTGCCTGCCCGGCGCCAATGATGATCGCGTCATAGGTCTGCTCCGCTGGCTCCTGCGTATTCGCCGTCGTGGATGTCGTCATACCGCCGCTCCCGTTCCCTTCTGGTCTGGCATGTTCGCCATACACCTGCTCCACCTGCCTGCCGCCAGTCTCGTGTCAACGGCAGTGTATCACCTGCCATGCTGCGGGCGCCGCGTGACCTCGGCCCGACGATCCCTGCGCAGAAGAGGAAGTAGCGAAGGCGCAGAGCGGTCGCTGTGCCTGGTATATATCGTGCGAGATGGGCATAGTCGCGGTGTTGCGCAGGATGTGGCGAGGGCAAGCGTCAGCGCTATTCCTGCGCAACCAGCCGCGCATAGCGTTGGCAGTGCGCCAACATTCCAGAAACGAGAGGACGATGATTCACCATGTTCAATCCCGGACAGTCACAGCAGCAATCGCCTGAGAGCGCCTATGGTCAGATCGATCAGGGTGGGCGTTCGCAGATTGCCCAGGCATTCATCCAGCATTTCACACAGACCAACGACCCGCAGGCGCAGCAATACGCCAAACTCGATCCGAACAAGGTATCGCCGGGGCAACTCGCCGAGATGCACAACTACGCCGCCCAGAAACATCCCGGTATCCTTGGTGATGTGATGAAACACCCAGTGATGACAGCTGCGCTGGCGGGCTTTGCTACTTACGAACTTGATAAGCACGCCCAGAAACATTAGTGTGTAGCCCTGTCGTGTCTGGTGGCTGCCCCGTTTGCCACACCACGACCTATACGTTTCCATGCGCCTACACGCCCTTCTTGCCGCTCTGGCACAAAGCGTGCTTCTCTCACAGTGGCGACTCTACATCAATCGGATTGAACCGACATGTGCAAAGACATGAACAAGGATGGGAGGACCGCGAGAGGAGGCATGGGGCGGTGTATTCACAAGATGCGCGTCCTGTCGGCGCTGGAAGGAACGCGCCGATAGCGGCGTCTACGGTGCAATCGGCACAATCGGCGGGTGACTCACTCAAGGCGTTGTCGCTCGGCCCGGTCGGGCGACGACGCTTCACCCTGCCGGAGATCGCGTGGCATATCCATCGCGCCTGCCGCCGTAACATTTTGCGCTATGGACGGCCTGGCGTCTCGCTACGCCCCAAATACCTCTCCTTCATCGCCTGCGCCGATGCGCTGGACTGGCTCGACATCGAGTTGATCTATGCGCGCTATCAGGCCGGACCGGGCGCCGAGCAGGGCAGACAGATCGCGTGGAGCCTGCGTGTGGTGATTGCCGATGAGTGGCGCACACGAGCGCAGCGCCAGCCCAGCCATGTTCCGCGTGAACTCGCCACTGCGGCGCCGCTCGCCGCCTATGATGGCGCGCTGCTCTCGTACTGCTCGGACTGTGAGGCGCTGGCTGACGTGGCGGTGACCACCGAAAACTATTTCGCTGATGGTGGCTGGCTCGATCTGCTGTGGGCCATGCTGCAAACGGGGCAACCGAGTGAGTCTGTGGTGGCACTGGAAACCGGTGCGCTCGACGAAGCCGACCTGCTGGCGCATATGCAGCGACCGCCGGATGACACTCCCTTCGCCGTCACACCCAAATATCCGCACGCCGCGGTGAATGGGATGTCTCTACCCGGCACAACCAGCGAGCATCATCCCGATGGCGCCGAGCCGATGAACGACAATGCGTGGGCGTTTGCTCAGGACTCCTGGCTGCGTCGCACCGGCAGGACAGAGAATCTGCCAGACGCCAGCAAGCGGTAAGGGAGGTCGCCGATGCTGCGTGAAGAAGACCTGCTGACACAGCCGCCACACTCACCTGATGCGTCTGATGCGTCTCATCGTGCTGGCGGCGAGCGACACCCTGTGCATGGCGGTTCGTCCCACGTCGCGCACACAAGTACAGTGACGCAGGAGCCAGAGAAGGCGACATCACGCGTGAGTCAGCGGGAGCGTATGGCAGCGCTCTCACGGCCCATCGTGCTTTCACGCGCCGTGGCGACGGAAGCCCCATCACACTCATCACGCATGCCTCGTCAACGCGCCGCGTCGATGGCGCGTCCGGTGACGGCGCCCCTGCCGCCACACAATCGCCGCCGACACCTGGATGGCATGACGCTGTTGAGTGCGTTGCTGGTGGTCGCCCTGCTGTTGACCTCAGCGGGGATTGCGTATGCATTCCTGGCGCAGCATGGGGTTGTCATACTCCCATCGCTCTCCCGTTCAAGTGGACCCGCCACACATGCTGCGACGGCGCCAGGCGGTCAGCGGTACCAGGGGACGGCAACAACTCCGGCGGGCAAGGCTGGCACGGTCACGGTGACATTCACGCCTGCCACTCGCGCGTTCACCTCGTCCGGCGCAATGACAGCCTGCCCAAGCGGATGCGATGTGACGGCCACTGTCGGCTCGACGCAGCGCACTCTCACCACCACGATAACAGCGACTGGTCAGTTGTCCTACTACGCGGTCGACTTGCAGCTAACTGCGCCAGCGAATTATGATGGGCTGCTGGCTCCCGCAGGCAAGGGTAGCAATAGCTGTGTCAACGGACCGTTCCACCTGACGATGAGCGCGGGCCAGAGCCGCTGGATTCAGTGCCAGCCCGCGAATTTGCCGGTGGCGCCTGATGACTTCTATGCCCAGACCTATACGCCCATCACCTATCAAAACCCCAAAGGCTCGTATCTCGACACCGGCAGCCACTTTGTCACTGCCACCGATTGCGCGCATGCGATCAGCGCCGCAAGCGGGCAGGCGCAATCCTGGGGACAGAGTTATGCGCCTGCGAAGCAACAGGTGGTGGCGCGGACCGCGCAACTGAATGGGAGTTGGTGTACGCCGGACATAAGCCATGCAGCGACAACGCTCACCGGCAATGCCACCATCACTGTCAGCTATGAGAGTTTCGCGCCACCGGATGCGAGCGCGCTCGCCAGCCAGCGACTGAACACGCTGCTGCCATCGGGTTATGCATGGAAACAGGGAAGCGCAGGCGCGTGTACGCCTACCTGGTCCACGCCGACGAACTCGACGACCTTTACCGTCACGTGCTCTATGAGTGGTCTAGCAGTGGCGCAGTGGACGACCACCACAAAGGCGCAACTTGCCGCCGCGCTTGCTGGCCATACCTTGCCTGATGCGCTCGCCGCCTGCAATGCCTTTGCTGGCGTGCAGCCTGGCTCGTGCCACATCAGCCCCAGTGACAATCCGGCAGCGGCACTGCCCACCAGCGCATCCGGCATCAGCATCGCCCCCGCCGCCATCCACTAGCAGGTACATCACTGGCTACGGCCCGTTATGTTGTTTGACAACGCAATCGAGGTACTGGATCGCGCTTGATGATTCGTGGCCTGAAGGCGCCATGATGCCTACCCGGTCATGGGGCAAACAACATGAAGGCCGAGAGGGGATCAGTCCGTAAGCATCTCTGGTTCGATGGCGGATTCCTTGATGACGCCTTCGTGGAGTGCGAGGTGATAGGCGCGGGCATTGCGACGGGTGGCGACCACACGGGCCAACTGCTCACCCGCGAAATACAACGCGGCGCCATCGTCAACCGCATAGCCGGGCGCGATCTCGCCTGCCGTCAGCAAACGGTGGAAGCTGGGACGACGTTTCTCCTCGCTGCTATAGTGCGGGCAGTTCGACCCCGGCAGAAAGCTCAGGCAAGCGAGCGGCGTCAGCGGGCCAGGGATGGAGTCGGTGATGCCCTGCGCGAACCAGCAGATCGAGCCTGCGCTCACGCCCGTCAGAACGGTCCCCCGCTCCCATGCTTCGCGCAGAATGGCGTCTAGCTGCCACTCGTGCCAGAGCGCCAGCATGCTCTTTGTGTTGCCGCCACCGACGAAGATCAGGTCTTGATCGAGCAGCAGACCACGCAGATCGCTGGTGGGGGGCGCAAACAGCGAAAGATGGCTTGGCTGGCAGGGCAGCATGCTGAACGTCGTGAAGAAGTTGACGATATAGTCCAATGATTCGCCGCTGGCCTGGGGCAGAAAGCAGACACGCGGGCGCTCCTTGCCGGTCAGCCCCAGCAGATAGCGATACAGCGGCATATCTTCATACGGCGCCAGAAAGCTCGCGCCACCGATGGCGACGATCTGCCGCAATGGATGCGCTACGTCCCGTGCAGTCACGTGTTCCATAGCTCGACCCCGCTCACTCATATGCTCAATCCTCCCCGAAAATGCTTTGAAGTAGTGCGGTCACAGAATTGGGTAGCGCGATTGGGTAGCGCCCTGCCCAATCGCGGCTAATGTGTGAGGCGCCCATAGAGCGCGACGGCGGCCACCAGCAGCGGTGCGACGACGAGCGCGGGCAGCCAGTTCCCCACACGCAGATCGCGTATCTTGATCAGCTTGAGGCCAATCGCCACCAGCAGCAGGCCGCCGGTGGCCGTCAGTTCAATGATGGTGTCGGGGTTGGCATCGAGCGCAGGCGCCAGCGTGCGCGCTCCCAGGCTGATGGCCCCCTGCACCAGCAGCACCGTCAGACTGGAGAGCAGCACACCCCAGCCGAGTGTCGCGCCAAAGGCCAACGCCGCGAAGCCATCCAGCACCGCCTTGATCGCCAGCTTCGAGGCGTCGCCGGAGAGACCGTTATCAAGCGCGCCGAGAATGGTGAGCGGCCCGACGCAGAACACCAGGCTCGACGTGATGAACGCCTCACTCATCGTGGAGCCCTCGCGGGCGAAGCGTTTTTGCAGCCAGTCGCCGCCACGTTGCAGCCCGCGCTCGATCTGCGCCATCTCGCCGATGATCACACCCAGCACCAGACTCCCCAGCAGGATCAGCACATTCTGGGTTTTCAGCGCATCGGTAAGCCCGATCAGCACGGTGAAGAGGCCAAGCGCGCCAAACAGCGCCTCGTGCATGCGCGCGGGCAGCCGGTCGCCAATCAACGCGCCGAGCGTGCCACCGATGATGACAGTGAGGGTGTTGAGCAATGTGCCATCGAGCGCGGTGAAGATCGTCATTGGGACGCCTGATCCTGTGGATGATGGGGTTGGATGATGGGTGGCGGAGCGTCGTCTCACCACTATGCCATACATCCTGCGCAGAGGCAAGCGTCGGAATGCTCGTCAGAAGACTATGATGATTCCCCGCCTTTGCCCTGTGTCACCTGCATCAGATGCGTTTGTATGTATGCTACTGCCTCAGCGGGCATGCGTACCCAGTGGGCGCCCGCCGCCAGCAACTCGTGGTAGGTCGCCTCGCCACGCCCGGAATAGTCACGCGCCTGAATTGCTGCGAAGCGTACCGTTTCACCGGCGCCATCATCTATATCCTCTGGTATATATTCTGGCGCCAGCAGAAGCGCTGGCGTTCCAGCACGGCAGGCGTCGAGCGCAGCATCGAGCAGGGCGATGTTACCTGGCCCGAGCGGCGTGGGGCAGATGATGATCGTCTGCGCCGCCACCATCACCGCCTGCGCCTCGGTCAGCACGGCCGGCGAGATCGGCGCAAACGCGGCCTCCGCCAGACAAAGAACGGCAAGCCGCATCGCCAGCGTATAGTCGCTGTCACCAATATTCAGCGGACCCGCAGTGAAGGGCAATCTGGCGTCGGCCAGCGCCCGCATCATCACCTCGCCGGAGCCGCCGCCCGCGATCACATGCGCAGCGATCTTGCCCTGGCTGTCTGTCTCTACTGTAGCCTGTGTACCATTCGCCCCATAGCCGGGTGGCAATACGCTCAGATGCTCGGCGCCACGCAGAATGCCGACCTGTACGGGTGTCTTATACACACGACTGAGCAGTTCGCTCTCGAGTACGCTGGCGGGTGAGCCATCTGCTACAATCGCGCCGTCAAACAGGATCAGGCGAGGGAAGAAGCGCGCAGCAAGATTGAGATCGTGCAGGGTGGCCAGCGCCGTCAGTCCACGCCGCTCGTTCAGCCGTCGCAGCAGCGCCAGCGTCTCGATCTGGTGGCGGATGTCGAGGTGGGCCGTCGGCTCATCCAGCAGCAGCACATCTGGCTCCTGGGCCAGCGCCAGCGCGAGGATCACCCGCTGTCGCTCACCGCCGCTCAATTCGTTGAAGATGCGGTCGGCAAACTCGAGGCAGTCTACGGTAACGAGTGCGGCGTCCACGGCGTCGCGGTCCTGCTGGCGGGTGACGCCCCAGGCGCCGAGGTGTGGCGTGCGCCCCATCTCCACCACCTGCCGCACGGTATAGGCGAACTGCACGCTGAAATCCTGCGGGACGACAGCCACCCGCCGGGCGATTTCGCTGCGCGCCAGCCGCCGCACATCCTGCCCGCCCAGTGTCACGCGCCCCGCCTGTGACTGCAATGCGCCGGTAGCCAGCTTGAGCAGTGTGGACTTGCCTGCGCCGTTGGGGCCAAGCAGCCCGACAAGTTCGCCTGCCGCCACAGTAAACGAGACATCGCGCACGACGGGATGCTCTCGATAGCCGAAGCGGATACGCTCGAAGGCAAGGGCAGGGACGGCGCCAGCGGGATCGGCGCCAGCATCTAAAGCCGCGCCTTTGGACGCTGGCGCTCCACGAAGCCCGCCTACGCGGGCTGGAGACGATGGGGAGACATGTCGCGTTGTAGGGGCGCGTGGCGCGCGCCCGCTCTCGGTCTGATCGTGCTGATCGGAGGGCGACGCGCCCTCGGCGTTGAAATGCCAGCGTACGGATGAAATGAGACTGAAGTCCCTAACCGCTTGTTCATTTTCTGGCGAGTTGTTGGCTGACATGCAATTCATCCTCTCCGCTCACCAGCGGTAGCGTTCGCCTGCGTAGCGCAGCAGATAAAGGAAGAAGGGTCCGCCAACCAGCGCAGTCAGCACGCCAAGCGGCAAGACGGTGGGCGCTGCGAGTGTGCGCGCCAGCAGATCGGCCAGCGTGACGAAGATCGCGCCTGCCAGCGCCGAGGTGGGCAGCAGCAGCCGGTGACGTGGCCCCAGTGCGATGCGGCAGAGGTGCGGCGCCACCAACCCCACAAAGCCGACCAGTCCGCTGAGGGAGACGGCGCTGGCCACCAGCAACGACGCCAGCGTGACGATCAGCAGCTTGCGCCGCTCGACGTTGACGCCCAGATGCGCCGCCATTTCCTCACCTAGAGCAAACGCATCCAGCGAGGGCGCCAGCGGCAGGCAGAGCAGGATAGTGGGGACGATCAGCAGTGTGGCGACGCCGATCTGCGACCATTCAGTGACATCCACACCGCCAGAGAGCCAGAAGTAGATCGAGGCCAGCTGTTGCTGCAACTGCGCATTCGTCAGGATCAGCAGCGTTTGCGCCGCCGTGAGGATGGCGCCGACCGCGACGCCCGCCAGCAGCAGCGTCACCACCGCCGTGCGCCCGCCACGCAGCGCCAGTAGATAGACCAGCGCGACCGCCAGCAGCGCGCCGATGAAGGCAAAGACGGCCACCAGACTGAAGCCCAGCCAATAAGTCGAGGCAGTTAGCGTGAGCCCAAAGGCAAGGATCGCCCCCAGCCCGGCGCCAGACGACGATCCCAGCAGCAGCGGATCGGCCAATGGATTGCGCAATAGCCCCTGAAAGAGCGTTCCTGCGACAGCGAGCGCCGCGCCGACCAGCGACGCTCCCAGCACATTCGGCAGCCGCAGTTGCAGCAGAATGATCTCATCAGTGGCGGGCCAGTGCTGTGCAAAGTGGAAAAGCTGCGTCTGGTTGAGCAGGATTTGCGCGGTGGCCTCGAGCGGGATGGCGACCGCGCCGAACGCCGCCGCGACGACGATTACGATCACTAGCGCCACGCCCAATACCGGCAACGCCAGCAGGGAACGCAGGCGCAACGTGTGAGTCGGTCGTGGCGATTCCATCGTCCCCTTTGACTCGCCACTCTCTGCATTGGCGGATTGAGGTGCGTCAGTCGGAGCAGTGGGGCGTTCGAGTAAGCGCGCCATAGGTGTTCCCCTGTATAGTAAAAACCTCTCTCCCAGCCTCTCCCTCCAGGGGAGAGGGGTTAGCGTAGGAGCCGCTATCTGCCTCACCTCTCCGCGTAGGAGAGGGGCCGGGGGAGAGGTCAGGCGAAGCGATCCGGGTGGAGCAGCTTGGCGAACTCTTCGAGCGCCAGCACCATGCGTGGGCCGGGCCGCTGCACCAGGTCAGAGTTGATCTGGTAGACACGGTTGTTCTTGACGGCGGCGATGCCCGACCAGCCGGGCCGCTGCGCCACCAGCGCCGGATTGCCACCATATTTCGGGTCTTCGGTCATGATGATCACCTGCGGATTAGCGGCGATGATGCTCTCGTCACTCACCTGCGGATAGCCGCTGTTGCTGGTGTTGCTGGCGAAGATGTTGGCGCCGCCCGCATCGGTCAGAATGTCGTTGCCGAACGAGCCGCCACCAAAGGCGAAGGGCGGCGGCGGCGTATAGCCCACCTCCATATAGACCGTCACCGGCGTGGCGCCCGCCACCTTCTGCTTCACGGCGTTGATGCGCTGCTGCAACGCATTTACCAGCGTATTCGCGGCGCTCTCGGCGTGGGTAAGCTGACCGATCAGCAACATCTCCTTGAGTGAGCCGCTTAGGTCAGTGGCGGGCAGGTCCACCACTGTCAGGTGGGCAGCGCGCAGCTTCTGATCCACCTGGGCCGTCTCGGCGCCGAAACTCAGCACCAGATCGGGCTGATCGGCGACAATCGCCTCCACATTATAGGTCGCGTTGGCGTCCGAGATTTTGGGCTTGGCAACTATCGCGGCGGGATAGTCGGTGTAGTAGTCAACGGCGATCACCCGCGATGTGACGTTGAGCGCGGCTAGAATCTCGCTATCCACGGCGCCCAGTGAGATGATGCGTTGCGGCGCCTTGTTGGGAATGCTGATCGCTACGCCATCGGCATCTTTGGTGAACAGCGGCGTCTCTGGTCCGCTTGCGGTGGATGGACCGGCGCAGCCCGCCAGCGCCAGAATGCCGAGGCCGAGTAGCAAGAATGCGCTCATCGTGTGGCGCAACCACGGCGCACGAACTGGATGAGGTGAAGAAAGAATCTTCATGATATGAGGGTGATCCTCCGGGAAACCAGGTGACAGGCAGGCATAGCGCGGCGCCACGAGCAGGCTGACACGTCACGGCAAATATCCAACCAAACAAAAACGCTCTCTTTCAGCCTTACAGCTTCGTGTGAAAGAGAGCGTAACAGGTCGTCGCCCAGAATCAGATGCACTGATGGATGCGTAGCAGTGATTCGTTGCTCATTTTGCTTACAGGCAATCTATCACCAAACGACGCGACCGGGCGGCGCTGC
>JBDTAI010000397.1:0-3006 GCA_039924685.1 Ktedonobacterales bacterium | reverse complement strand
CGGGCCGTACTGCTCATAGAAGGCGCTATTTGGCTTGAATGCGCAGACCAGATCGGCGGTAGCGTCTACAATCGCCTGGTTGAAGGCGACGATGGCGCCCTCGACATAGACTCCGGCGCGCTCCTCTTCGAGCGAGAGCAGGCCCGTATCGGGTCCATAGACGCTGGGCGGAATACGCTCCAAATCGGGATCCAGCCCGACACAGATCAGCGATTGCACGCTTTCCCAGCGCCGCCGCAGCCGCTCCATACAGCTAAGTGGCGCGTGTGCAGACGCCCGCTGGGTTGACGACGACGCGCCGCGATCAGCAGTATGTGGCTGCCCAGGCGGTCCATTGCGTTGCTCGTGTGGCGCTTCCATTGAAGTGGATTGTGTAGCCGGTTGCTGGACCTGTTGCTGGACCTGCTGGAGACGCCAGGGATGCTCCATGTGCGGCGGTTGCGGCGGTTGCCCGGCGAGGTTTTGTGGAGCCAGCTGAGCGTCATACAACTGTCCGGGCTGATCAGGCAGACTGTTCATAGACAACTCTCCATCAATCCCCGTGAGGGAATAGTGCAGGAAACACGGCACTTCAGTGTACGCGTACAGCGTATGACGCCGCGACTATTGTAGCAGAATTGGGCCGCTGCCGCATAGAGAGATGGAGATCGCGACTAATAATAGCCACCGAAGGCGATGGCTGCGCCGCCGATCAGCGCGAGCGCCAGTGTCCCGACGATCCACCAGCCACTATGGCGGGCGTTCGCCTCGGCATGGGTGGTTTGCGCCAGCCAGGCGCGGGTCTGTGGGCGAGTCAGCAGGTAGACGATGATAGGGTCCACGATCAGCAACACGACAGCGCGCACAAGACCGCTCAATAGTCCGTGGCGCAACGTGTCTATCGCCGGAACGATGGAGCCGAAGCCGTACAGGATCAGCGCACTGTTGAAGACGATCTGGATGATCCATGCCAGCCGCCAGCCGCGCCGCAACGCCTCACCCAGCGCCCATGCGCCCGCCGCCGGAATCAGCAGCGCCAGCGCGACAACGATCCGCCCGGCCAGCGGCAGGTGCGCCACGGTAGCGCCTGGTCCGGAGCCAGCGATGAAGAAGGGGAACATCAGCAGGAATTGCCACATCAGCGCCCAGTCAAAGCCGACAGCGGCGCCGATGCCACGCGCCTTCACTGTTGTGTCAACCGTTGTGTCCGTCTGGAACATGGCCCAACGCTGCTTCCCTTCATCCCTCTCCGAGTAACCGCCCAGAGTATACCATATACCCACCTCGCAATACCCATCGCGCATGCGCAGGTACGCCGCACCGCTATCATCACCTCATCACCTCATCACCTCATCACCTCATCACCTATCCATTCCTCATGGCGCGGGCGACATCGAAGGGGTCGCTGGCGATCACGCTGCTGCCAAAGAGTTCGAGCGTGGCGACATCGGCGGTGGTGGAGAGCGGCGAGCCACGGTCCACAAAGCGCGCCACCAGTGGGAAGCCTGCCCAACCCGCATCATCGGCTGGGTTGCCGGCGGTATCATCAGGCATGGCCAGCGGTGGGCCAAACACGGCGACATTGAACGACAGTACGCCCAATTCTTCACGCGCCACGCGCAATACCTGCCAGAGTGGCCCCGCCAGCGTCGCAAGCGCATCGGGCAGCGCAGCGGGCGCCAGTGTTGCAGCCGGTTGTGGCGCTAGCAGCGTCACCTCGCGCTCTTTGACCGGCGTGAGTGAGGCAAAACCGTGCGTGCCATCGCTCACGCCGCCGAAAGCCAGCCCCAGCGCGGCATAGATCGCCGCCAGATCGGCGAAGTAGTCGCCGCTGGTCTCACTGTGATAGCGGACCGCCGCCCCGCGCCAGAGTTCAACCTTTGCCTGAGCCATCGTGGCGCTCAGGGTCATTTGCGCATGGCCGTGGATCAGCGATGCGCCCGCGCGCCAGAGGCAGTTCCACAGCACGAAGAGGTGTCGCGCCGCCGGGTCCGCTGCGTGGGCCAGCGCCGCCCACTTGCCCGCAACGGCCAGCACATCGGCGACCAGTTCGCCATCGAGCGCCAGTGGATCATGCTGGTCGAAGATGGCGACGCCATGCCAGCCATCGGCTTTGGCGACATTGGCCGAGGTAACGCTATGCCGCCCATACACCCGCCCAAAGCTATCCGCTGGCGTATGTGTCTCTGGTCGGCAGAAGTCGTCGCCCACTGCGTGCGCGATGCGCTCACGCACTTCCGGCGGAACCTCGGCGCTGCGCTGTGATGCCCCGCTATTGGGCCGGTGGCTGCGGAGCTGGTTGAAGGTCGCGCCCTCGAACGTCCAGCGGTTGGTGACGCGAATGATCCGCTGGCGCAACACTGCCTCCACTGAGCCGAAGGTGTGCTCCAGCCAGGGCGCCATCTCCGCCGGGGGAACCGTCACGCCCTCAGAGACGACCACCTGAAAGAGGCGCTCGGCCAGCCGCCGCTCAGGCGCGGGCAGCGCGGCGATCAACTCTGGCAGGCGGGCAATGGTGTGCGCATGTGCGCTGGTTTCTGCGTCGCTCATAAAGGCCTGGACCTCATCCCGCCGCCTCTCTTCGGAAGAGAGGGGAGATCATCAGCGAAACGCTAGCTCATGAGTGACCGAGCGCGAAGAGGCAGGTTGAGACGTGCTGGGTGTCGTTCTCGCTGGCGGCCAGACAGAGGACGCTAAATGAGCCATCTTCCACCGGATTGTTCTGAAGGTCAACAAACAGGCTCTTCGAGAAGGTATGCCCCAGCAAGGCGCTCTGATAGACCCGCCCGATGGGCGAGATGGACGAACTGTTGTCTTGCAGCGATTTCACATCGGGGGGCAACAGCGATTGCACGGTGGCAGTGGCCGAGGCGACGGTCCAGGTACTCTTGGTGGGGTCACTCGCGGTGACATCGCCCGATGTCAGGATCATCGTCGAGACGTGCGGTTGCTGATCGAGGCCAATGTCGAGCGTCATCAGGATCGTCAGTCGCTGCCCCTGTATGGTGAGATTGTAGAGCGCCGTCT
>JBDTAI010000396.1:0-3157 GCA_039924685.1 Ktedonobacterales bacterium | reverse complement strand
GGCGCTGTCCACTATACTGTGAAGGGGCAGGGTGAGCCACTCCTGCTGGTCCACGGCGTCTATGCGGGCGCCTCGTCGTATGAATATCGCAATGTCTTCGATCTGCTGGCCCAGCGCCACCGCGTCTACGCGCTCGATCTGCTGGGCTTCGGCCTCTCGGAGCGCCCATCCGTGGTCTATACGCCACAACTCTATATCGAACTGATCGAGGACTTCGCTCGTCAGGTGGTCGGCGCGGCTGACCACCCCATCACAGTGATCGCTTCGTCGCTGGGCGCCGCATTCACTATGCAAGCGGCAGTTGAGCGTCCACAGTTGTTCCAGCGGCTGGTGTTGATCGAGCCGACCGGCATCGAGACGCTTGCCAGGCAGAGTGATACGCTACTACGGCGCTGCTGGCTTGGCTTTTTGCGCGCGCCGCTGATCGGTGAAGGCGTCTACAACCTGATTGTCTCGCGTCCCAGCATCCGCTACTTCTTGCAGTCGCAGGCGTATGGCAATCGTGAGGCGGTCAGCGACGACATGGTGGACCACTACTACACGGCGGCGCACCAGCCCGGTGGACGCTATGCCCCCGCCAGCTTCGTCTCCGGCACGCTGAATACGCCCACCCGCACGGCGTTCGCAATGCTGGCCGAGCGTGGTGTACCCGTGCTGCTGATCTGGGGCGAAAATGATCGTTTCTCGCCGCTCTCTCGCCTGCGCGGCTTCCGCCAGATCGATCCCGCTGTGGATGTGCGCGTCTTCTCCTCCGGCGGCTTGCCACAAGAAGAGCGCCCACAGGAGTTCGTCGAGCAGGTGATGGTCTGGCTGGGTGAGCGCATCGCCAATGGCTCACGAGCCTAGGGCCGCGCCATTAGCGTTGATGACGATGGCAGGCAATGCGGGATTGTGGCCTGAAGGCCACGGGTAATCCTGCGAGGCAACGGTGTGGCAAATGGCAAACACAATCGCCACTATGCCATTGCAGGGGCGCGTGGCGGACCCGCGTACCCGTTGGGGGATCGCGCCGCTTTGCCGTTCGCCACTTCCGCGCATATGGCAGCCTGCGGAGGCGGGCTTCGCGTCCCGTAGGGACTTCAGGCGCGGCCATAGCCGCCCGTCGGCACGCACGATCATGTTGCCATACACCACTATCCTTTGCCCACCAGATGCCCCTACAGGCAATAGCGCAATCTTGCCCGCTGCTCAGAACCCCCGCACACGCTGACGCGGCCAGAGCGCGATCACCAACGTGAGCAGGAAGATCACCAGGTTCGCCAGCGCCAGCCACCAGAGCAGGTTGGTCTGGCCGGAGAGCAGTTCATAGAGCGCGGTGGTGATCAGGAACAGTTGCAGAATCAGCAGCACGCCGACGAGGTAGACCTGAGCCTGCACGATGGCGATGCGCCCTGGGGCGCCGAGAAAATCGGGTCCGGGGCGCGGGCCACGCGCATCCTGGGGAGGGGCGCGCACGATGGGATCATCGGGATTGGCGAGCCGATGGCGCAGCATGAAGCGTCGCTCCGCCGCGCTGAGTATCGTGCCGCCGTCGAGGATACCCACACTTCCATCGCGATTCCCAGCACTGCGCGTCACCGCGAATGGCGGCGCGGCGCTGGTGGCGCTATCGGCGCTATCATACTCATCATAGCCCGTCTCGTCGTCGAGCCCATGGCCAGTCTCATCGTCACGCCCACCATAGGTGGCGCCGGAGCCTGCGCGTGGCGTACTCACCGCTCCACCTCCTCCATAGCGTAGACGATGCCCCCGCGCACTTGCAGCCTGATCAGCGGCAGCGGGCGCGTCGGTGGCCCGCCGAGCACCTCGCCGGTGGTAGCGTCGAACAGGCCATCATGGCAGGGACAGTAGAATCGCCGCTCTGATGATTGATACAGCACCGCACAGGAGAGGTGAGTGCAGACATCACTATAGGCCACCAGCCCTTTGCCCGGCAGATTCACCAGAATACCCTGCGCATAGGAGTTGGGGTAGGTGAAGACCTTCGAGCCATTCACTGGCACCTCGCCCACCCGCGCGATAGCCTGCATATGCCGATCCGTTGGCGAACGGATCGCGCCTGCGATGGCCAGCGCCACACTCGCCAGCCACAGCGCGCCGGAGCCCGCCACCAGAAAGCGCAGCGTGTCGCGCCGGGTCACCAGGTCGTCGGCGTTCCAGTGATAGGGAAACTCCTCTTGCCACTGCTGACCCAACTGCCGGTTGGCGAGGCGGCGCCGCGAGAAGATTGTACGCCGTTCACGTGATGTATCTTCATCCTGCGCTGGCGAGGTGGCATCAGAGGGACGGGTATACTCGCCTGTGTCGGGCGCGCCGCCTGTCGCCATCCCCTGCGTCGCGTTGCTGTCTGTGTTTGCCGCGTTGCGCAGCGTATTCGCCTCGCCCAGCGTGTCTGAGTCGTTCATGGTATCCGCCATATAGGCGCCTGCCTTCTCTTCTCGTCTAGCCGCTCTCGGCCAAGAATGGCCGCGATCCTCCACTCCCTCATCTCCCACCACCCATCAACGTGTGGCTGGCACTGGCAGACGTTGCGGGCCGGGTTTGGCTGTACCAGGACTGGGGTCCTGCTCGGGTGTTGGGTTGGCGGGCTGCTCCGGTGGCGTGCGTGGCGTCCAGGGTTGCGGGGGCGCTACGCGCTGCGGAATGCCAGCAGTATCGGCCTCTACCCACGGCTCGCTATCGCGGTCAAGCGTCGGCTGCGGCAGCGTAGCGATATCGCCAAGACTGGCCTCCTGGGCTAACTCCATCAGATCAAGCGCGTTGTCCTGCTGGTTCATCACGATGTAGTTGCGGGTGCGCAGGCGCTGCCGCCCGAAGTAAAAGACGTTGACTGGTTGCGCTCCCTGCTGTGTGCGCCCCGCCTGCACGAACTCCTCATATGTGCCGTAGAAGATCGCGCCAGTGGGGCAGACAGAGGCGCACATCGGCGGTTTGCCCAGGCTGGTTCTGTCATAGCACAGGTTGCACTTGCGCATATAGTTGCCCGACGTGTCGAACTTGGGGACGCCAAACGGGCAGGCATAGACACAGTTCCTGATGTTGATGCAGCGCGAATCGTCGGCCTGCTGCACCACACCATCCGGGCTAATCAATATCGCCTGCGCCGGGCAGACCTGGGCGCAGGGCGCTACCGGCTCCTCGCAGTGCATGCAAAGCG
>JBDTAI010000395.1:0-5660 GCA_039924685.1 Ktedonobacterales bacterium | reverse complement strand
ACCGATGGAAGCATAGAAATCGAGACCAAGCTGCTCCTTGGCCGCACGTCCCCCCTTGGCTCCGATGGTGGAGTAGAACTCACGGCCATATTTCTCGGCGACCGCCTTGCCGCCCCGACGTGCGGCATCTGTGCCTGGTCGCGGACCACGACGTTTGCCATCTATCATCTGCGCGTGATCATTGCCAACTGTATCACCGCCAGCCTGGCTGGACTGGCTTGCCGCGCCGACGGTATCTGTGTCAGATACTGGCTCGCTTTGCCGCTCTAAAGGTAATTGTGTCTGTTTGCGCCGCCCCATGTGTGTCCTCCCTGTCGCGAAGGTTACGTGACGCCTCCACGCATCCGCAGCCTTGCGTACATTGTACACTTGGTACAACCTGTTACAACTACAAACGGTTGTCTACGGTCTATAATACCAGCCATACAAAGCGACTGTCAAAGCACAGGCCCCTAAATGCACCTCAAGCGTGTGTCGGGACGCAACGGCGTGGGGTAGTATCGGGAAGCAGTAGGAGTGGTTACGCAGATGTACACAGGGCGTCTGCCAACCAGCAACAGGTGTGGCCAGACTATGCCTCGATGCTTCTATGCCTGGATGCTTCTATGCCTCGATGCTTCTATGCCTCGATGCATCCAGGCGCTCACGGAGCCGACGCGCCAGTTACATCGCAGGCGAGATACTGGCGTTGCCTGGCCAGCGCCCATCGTTCCCGTGCAGACGCGCTGCAAGTGACGCTACCTCACGCGGGTTTGGTATAAGGCCGTGCTTTGCAATGGAATACGTGGTTAAGCCCCCTCCTGGGTTAAAATCCGATTTTCTGCGCTTCTTTTTTTGTCGTTCCCGTTTTGGGGGATGCGCCACAGAATGAGGACGATGCGTGCCGCTGGGCGCGCCTGGAAGCCCATCGTCGTAGCGCGGCCATTTGAGAGGTCGCTAGATGTCGGAGGAACGCGGTCATGAGAAGGGTCATCGTGCTCGAATTCGTCACCCTGGATGGGGTCATACAAGCCGGGGGCGGACCGGAGGAGGATACCAGCGGCGGCTTCGCCTATGGCGGCTGGCAAGCGCCCTATGGCGACGACGTCATCGGCGCCGTCATGGAGACGCAGATGAACTTGCCATTCGATCTGCTGCTGGGGCGCAAAACCTTTGAGATCTGGGCGCCGTTCTGGCCTCGACATGCGGACATGTGGCCCGGCGTCATGACCGCGACCAAGTACGTTGCCTCGAATACCATGACGTCCCACGCATGGCAGCCCTCCGTGTTCCTCGGCGGGGACATCGCGGAGAAAGTCGCCGACCTCAAGTGGCAGCAGGGGCCGGATCTACATGTCTACGGCAGCGCGAATCTCGTCCAGACGCTCATGAAGCACGACCTCGTCGACGCGTTCTGGCTCAAGATCTATCCACTGACACTGGGCAGCGGAAAGCGGCTGTTCGCCGACGGGACCATCCCGGCGGCGTTCAGGGTGACGGAGAGCCAGGTCTCCCCGAGCGGCATCATCATCGCAACGTACGAACGTGCGGGCGCCGTCACGACTGGAACTGTAGGAGAGTGAGTTCACCAAACGGGCGGCAGCCGCGCGGTGAGTGTCGGCGGTGTCTGGTACGCGGAGATCAGGGTGGGAGGAGCCGTTGGAGCCGATCCCACTCGGCGTCGGAGAAATCGCTTGGAGAGGGTGGGATCATGCCGCCCGGCCTTGCACTGCAAAACACACTCAGAGACCGTGTTTGATAATGCTCTGCGGTAGCCCTGTGCCTCAAGAAGAGCAAGCGAGAAGAAATTGTGTTCGGGTCCACATCCTATGCTTCTTGGGAGGCACTGTTCGACTGTTCAAGGGCCAGGCGACCAGTGCCACATCCTTGATGCTGAGAAAAGAAGTCACACGACATGCCCGCGGAGGTATTGAACCTATGAGAAACTCATCGTCCTTGCTTTCCTCACGCTTGACGGCGTGATCCAGGAACCAGACAAGCCTGACACCACTGGCGGTTTTCCCTATGGCGGATGGGCGGCGCCTCTCTTTGACGATTCGCTGGACCAGACCATGCCTGAGCAATTGCGCCCGCCTTTTGACCTGGTGCTTGGCAGAAAGACCTATGACATATTTGCAGCCTACTGGCCGTATCAGAATAGTGAGGAAAACCCTATTGCGGCTAGCTTTAATACGGCAAAGAAGTACGTGGCCTCACACACCCTCCAGAAGCTAGACTGGCAGAACTCAACGCTCTTGCAGGGCGATGTTGCCCAGGAGCTTCAAACGCTCAAGCAGCAAGACGGGCCTGCCCTGCAAGTTCACGGCAGCGCGAGCCTCATCCAAACGCTGTTGAAGCACGACCTGGTGGACGAATTCTTGTTGATGATCTTCCCGATCACACTCGGCACAGGACAGCGCTTATTTGCCGAAGGCGCCAAAGCTGCTGCCTTTACCTTGCGCGAGGTGAAAACGTCGTCGCGCGGGGTCATCGTCGCCTTTTACGAGCGTGCAGGAGAAGTTCAGACCGGATCATTTTCCTGATCGGGAGCTATCAAGCCGCTCCTTGCCAGCCAAACAGATCCATCTGCTCCCTGGAGGTCTTCTGCTAGAAGAACGGCACGCCAAACGTCTCCCGTTCGGATTCTGCATCCTGACTTCCGGCTGGAACTGCGTGAGCCAGCTCTTTCTCATGGGTCAGTGGCGCAGTGCGATTCAAGGGTTTGGTGGCGTCACGATGTGCGCGTTTCGCCAATGGACGCACGATCAGAAGCGGGCGCTTTGTCAGTCGTAGCACGCGCTCGGCGACACTGCCCAGCGCCCAGCGTGCAAATCCCGTCCGCCCATGCGACGCCATCACAATCGCCGCGTAGCCCGCATATTCTGGCGCGCTGTGATCCACAGTCGCTCCTGCCGCCTCTGCTATTCCCTCAGGCGCCTCTGTAGTTGAGGCCAGCGACCAAGTGACGTTCACCAGCGGGAATTGCGCATGAAGTTCACTGGCGACTTTGGTAAGATAGGCGCGCGCGCCCTCACAGATCATTGTCTCAGGCGTAGTCTCAGCCGTCATAAAGCCTGGAGCCAACGCCATCAGCAGGTGAATCTCGCCCACAGGCGACACGCTCGTGGCGGACTCCGCCGCCTGCGTTGCAGCAAGCGCCGTCAACAGACGCGCAGCTGGCTCAAGCGCCGCCTCTGCCATCGCCGAACCATCCAGTGGCGTGAGGATGCGCAATCGTGGTTGTACAGTGTCGCCAGGCTGGGCGGGAATCAGCTCTTCAAATGGGTCTAGACCATCGGGCAGGACGAGTGTTGGCACGCTGCTCGATCGGGCCAGTTGTTCGGCCATGCTGCCCAGCGCCCAGCGCGAAACACCAGTACGCCCATGTGTGGTGATCACCACGCAATCGGCGCGCGACGTCTCGATGGTGTCGAGCAGCACTGGCCCCACCACGCCATCAAGGACCAGTCGCTCAGTGGGAATACCCGACAGCGCGGGTAAGTCCGCAATCTGCCGTAGATAGGCGCTGGCGTCCAGCCATTCGCGCTCATATGTGCCTTCAGAAACCGAATAGGTGAAGGGGGTCATACTGTACTCATAGGGGAAGTGGATCACCTGCGCCAGAATGACTGTGCCTTGCGAGGCACGAGCCAGTCGCGCAGCGACGCATACCGACTGTTCAGCCCGACGCGAGCCATCCAGGGGCACAAAGACACGTTTGAACAGAGAAGTCACAGGCGACACGACCGCTGGAGCAGGAGTGGATGCAGTGGACATAACGATCCCTCACTTGGAGGCCGGGAGCCAGGGCATACCAGCATGCTCTACTGGCCTTCTTCTGCCCGCGAGGCGTCTCTTCTGGCGCCGCCGACCCCTCATCCATCAGCATAGGAAACTGCAGTCACATATCCATCACACATCAGTTCGTCCGCTTCACAAAAGGGTCACAGCCACGTTTCGTTCTACACTCACCCGCTGGATGCCCTGCGCGTCTGCGCTTCCTGGATTGGCCTTGTATGGCGCTATACCATATTCACCTATCGGACGAGAAGTATCCTCTGCCACGTATGTTCTCTGCACGATAGCGCGCCAGCCCCTCGCCCGCCAGCAACCCTGCGACGCCCGCCTGAATGATACCCTGGCTCTGCCCTGGCGCATCACCCGCCACGAATAGCCCCAGCGTGGTCGTTTGCAGCCCATCATCGGTCGGGAAGTGCTGGAAACGCTCCTCCGCCGGACCGTAGAGCAGCGTTTCATCACTGGCTACGCCGGGCGCCAGTTGATTGAGCCGCGCAAGAAACGTCTCGAACGCCTGCCAGTAGGCGGCAGGGTAGGCATCATAGAGCGCGCCGGGGATCGCGTCGGCGCAGCTCGGCTGGATGGTGTTGGTAGCTAGCTCCTCGACGGTGGTGGCGCGTTGCTGGCGCACATCACCGAGCCGCTGCACGATCAGCCGGTTATCGGCGCGCGCGTTGAGGCGCCGCGCGATCTGCTCGCCGCCCTTCCATGCCCCTTGCGCCGCCTCGGCCCCCGGCTGCGCCAGGATCGCCACAGTCGTCTGCGTGCCACGCTCATCGCGTTTGAGCACAGGAATGCCGGTCGCCACCACCGAGCCATAGCGCATAATCGCCGCAACCCTGCCGCCAGGACAGGTGGCATACGTCTTGATCAGCGCGTCGCCTTCTACCGCCATCTGCAAGCGTGGATCGGGGTTCACATCCGTCAGCGGATTGTAGCCGCTGGCCGCCACCTCGATACGCACACCCACCGTCGGCGCCAGCGAGAGACTACGCGCCCCCAACTCGCCCGCCACGCGCATCAACCACTCAGCGCCATAGCGGCCCGGCGCCAGCAAGAGCGCCCGCGCACGCACATGCTGTGGCAACGGCTCCGCATCCGGTTTGGTATCCGACTCGTGATCCAACTCGCTGCCGGACTGTTCGTGGTTCCTCACCAGCGCCAGCCGAAAGCCGCCATCCACCCGTTGCGCCTCAGACATCTGCGCGCCAAACAGCAAACGTCCACCCTGCGCCTCCACTCGTTCGCGCAAGCCGCGCAGAATGGCATGCCGCTCAGGCGCGCTGAGATACCGCGAAGGGTAGCTTGTCACGTAGTCTATGCCAACCGCATGCGCCTGCTCGATGGCCTGCGCCAGTGGCTCCGCAGGGGCCGACTGCAAGGCGCCCGTCGCGCCCAGGGCATCGAAGAGATCGTTTACCTCACGCGCCAGTTGCGCATACGCCGCGCCCGCCACCACAGGGCGCATCTCTGGCGGCACGCTGACCGGCGGCATCACAGGAATAGTAGATTCACCCACATAGAGCCTGCCACCCAGATACAAACCAGCCCCGCCATAGCCATTCGCGGAGGTGTCGCCGCGCGCCAGCCGCTCATCCAGCGGCAGCCCGCTATCTACCAGCAGCACGCGCGTCCCCGGTTGCGCCCGCAGCAGCGCATACGCCGCCAGCAAGCCGGAGGTTCCCATGCCGACGATTAGCGTGTCGCAATCGAACGTAACTTGCTCTGTACTGGTCATGACGTTCCTGTCTTGCCGTGTGGATGATGTAGCCATGCGCTACCCAAGCCTAGTGATGGTGTTTGATACCTCAAATGGGTAGGGGATTCGTATGCGTTGGTTCGTGGTGTGAAGGCCACGGCTCATCCTGAAGCACACGTAGTCC
>JBDTAI010000394.1:0-5741 GCA_039924685.1 Ktedonobacterales bacterium | reverse complement strand
CGTTGCTGTCGTAGCTGAAGTCGAGCGCGGCGAGTGAACGCACGGCATCCTCGGTCCAGCCGAGGTAGGGATTGCGGAAGCCCTGATAGGGGACATTGGCCGCGCGGAACACCTCCATCGCCTGTTGCGTCTGCTGGTGCTGGCCGCTGTTACTCAGGCTGCGATAGTCGTTATGCACATAGCCATGAATGCCAATCTCAGCGCCGCAGTAGGCGATCTCGCTGATCAGCTCAGGGTGGCGACGTAGTACCACCGCCGGTATGAAGAAGGTTGGGTTGCCACCATACTGCCGTACCGTCGCCAGAATCGCCAGCAGTTCGCGCCGACTGCGGGCATCCGAGATACCGAAACGCGCAAAGACGGTCCACAGGCGGCGGGCGAAGTTGTGCGCGCCTTTGGTGCGAATGGAAAATGCGACAAGGTTCATCTCACAACACCCTCTATAGATGTGCTAGTGGCCACTCTCAGCCTTGTGACGTTGTGGGCTGCTCTCGGCACTGATGAGGCGCTCGCCGGAGCACGCGACGGATCGGGCCTGAAGGCCCCTCGGACGTGACGCTATGGTTCTGTCGGTATCGCGCATTGCTGCTGGCAGGCGTCGCACCATCCCACGAGCTTGTCCGATTCCTGGCGCACATCGGTGAGTGGATGCGCACAGTGGCAAACATAACCGTGGAAACGCGCCGGATTGCCGAAGACCAGCGTATGCGGCGGCACATCATACGTCACCACCGAGCCAGCGCCAACGAGAGCGAACGCGCCGATGGTCACGCCGCACCGGATCACCGAGCCGGCGCCGATAGATGCGCCATAGCGCACCAGCGTCGGTGTCACCCGCCAGTCGTCGGCGGACTTCAGCCGTCCATCCTTCGTGATGGCGCGTGGGAAGAGATCGTTGGTGAAGCAGACATGCGGGCCAATGAAGACACCATCCTCCACCGTCACACCCTCGAAGACCGACGTGTGATTCTGGATTTTGACACAGGAGCCGATCCGCACATGGGCGTCAACATACACGCCCTTGCCGATGTTGCACTCCTCACCGATGCTGGCATGCTCGCGCACATGCGCCTGACGCCAGATGCGCGTTCCGGCGCCCACCTGCGCGTCAGGCGAGACCTCGGCAGTGGGATGGACGTAGTAGGGCGGTGACTTTGGCGTCTCGGTCATGATCGATTGCGCTCCTCTAAGTGTTGACTGGACCTGACTCTGACCGTCTCCTACGACGAGAGGGAGACAGAAGGTGGCTTACCTGCTTCTGGCTCCTCTCCGCGCGCCGGAGAGAGGCTGGGAGAGAGGTCTTTGCGTGGCAGTGCGGCCAGCAGTTCTTGATAGCGGGCGCGCTCGTTTTCCCAGCGATAGGGTGTGTAGTCCTCGGCGGCGCGTTCCACCATCTCGCGCTGCAACTCAGGATGCTCGTAGAGCTTCACCATCGCGTCAGCGAACGCTTCAGGGCTGTCGGGATCGCAGAGCAACACCGCGCCGGGGCGAAACATCGAGCGGATCGCGACGGTATCTGAGGCGAGTATCGGGCGGCGCATCCATGCCTGCTCATAGGCTTTGGTGGGCAGCACCAGTTCCGCGAACCCATCGAGCCGATAGGGAATGATGCCGACATCGCCATGCACCACGAAATCAACGATGTTCTCCGAGGGGCAGGGATCGCTAAATCGCACATGCTCGGCGACGCCCAGCGATTCCGCCAGCGCCTTGACGGTGGGCAGATGCTCGCCGCGCCCCATGATGTCGAGCCGCAGACGTGGCGCGCGGGGCAACGCCAATGCTAGCGCCCGCACAGCCGTATCGAGTCCATTGCGTTCGGCGATGGTGCCGTAATACATCACGATGAACGGCCCGCTTTCGCCTGCCTCCCATGATGGCGAAGGACAACGTCGCGCCGCCGGAAACAGCCGTGGATCGGCGCTATTGAGCACCAGCGAGAGCTTGCGCGCCGGGACGCCACGTGCCTTCAGTCGCCCCTCGAAGGGCCAGCCAACCGTGATCACATGCTGCGCAAAGGCGGTGGAGACACGCTCCTGCACGGCGGAAAACCAGTAGAGCGCACCGCTCAGGCGTCCATGTGACTTGGCGGCCATCAGTTCGGGACTGACATCCTGCACATCCAGCACGACCTTCGCCCCAAGCAGCCGGGGAATCAGCGCTGCGAACACGAGAAAATCGGGCATGTTGTGCGCCAGGATGACATCGTATGGCTGGCGTAAATGCTGGCGGGTAACGGTTACTCCGGCGAGTAGCAGAAACCACAACCAGCTCAATACCGTGATCGGCAGTGGACGCCCGAAGCCGCGACTGAATGGCACACGGGTGATGCTGACGCCGTTGTACTGCTCGGATGGCTGCTCACCTGTGTCGCGCAGGCAGATGACCTGCATGTCATAGCCAGCATCGGCGGCTGCCTCCGCCATGCGGCGCACGCGAATATCGAAGGGATAGTAGTCATAGGTGATCGCGGCAACGCGCAGTTGGCTGGTCATGATAACATCTCCTTCGCCGCTAGGCAGCGTGATCGCCGCTCGTAGCTGTGGTGCGCGCCGTGCGCACCCAGGCGCTGGTGTGTTTGCGCCGTCGCCGCAGCACGAAATAGACCCACAGTTTGCGCATGACATAGGCTGGCGCATGGATCAGCGCGCGGTAGACCCCACCCGGCGGGCGCAGCAGATAGAACGCCGAGCCGACATAGACCAGCAGCAGCGCACAGAGCAGCACGCCAATCAGCAGTTGAACCGGCGCCAACAGCGCAATCGCGGCGACCAGCGCCAAGACACACGCGCCTACCAGCGCCGAGAGTGGCGGCGTCAGTAGTTCGGCAAGCGCGTCGAGCCGCACCCAATCGCGTGTGCAAAGCCCATCCACCAACAGGCGCCATGCGATTCGCCGCTGCCAGCCAGCCGCGTCAGGGCTGAGGGTCTCCCAGCGGATGTCTTGCGCCTGCAACTGGCGCACTGTGGTGGGCATGACGGAACGCACCTGAGCATCCGGAACGAAGCGGATACGCTCGCCACTGGCAATCAGCGTCAGGTAGTATTGATAGTCTTCGGAGAGGCCGAACGCCTGCCAGGGATGACACGCCAGCAGTTGCGGCGTCAGGCACATGCCATTGCCGGTCAGCGTGGATGAGCCACCCAGTGTAGTGCGCCCCAGCGGGCGGATAAAGTTCACCAGCGAGAGCGCCATCCAGCGCAGCGCCGTGGTGGCCGACTCACCGGCGTTGAGCACGGCGTTGTGCGACTGAAGCGCCTGCGCGCCGCTGGCAAGGCCACGATTCAACGCGCGCAGCAGCGACGGCGCGACAACCGTATCGGCGTCGAGGATCACATAGGCGTCATAGCGCGTCTCACCCGCCGCCAGCAGATCGAACATCCAGGCCAGCGCATGCCCTTTGCCCCGGTTGATCGCATCCGTTCGTTCATGGACCTGCGTGTGTATCTGATCACCAAGTGCGCGCGCAATCGCCGCTGTGTTGTCAGTGCAGTTGTCGGCTACAACATGCACGGCATAGCAGCCGAGCGGATACTCCAACTGCGCCAGGCTGTCAAGTGTCGCGCCGATCAGCAGTTCTTCGTCGTGCGCTGGCACAATGATCGCAAAGGTGGCCGTGGGCGGCGCATCCAGCGCAATCGCTTTGTGAGCGCGATGATCGGCCAGCGCAGCGCCGATGGCCAGCGCCAGCAGATACAGCAGCGGCAGGGCCAGCGCCGCCTCCCCTGCCAACAGCAGCCAACGCAACGCCGGAATCAGTGCTGACAGCAGTTCGCTCATATGCCCCATCCATTCTGTGCTGCGTCATCGAGGGCGGCGAGCAGAGTGTCTCCGCAACGCTCCCAACTATAGCGATCCTCAACCAGCGCCCGTCCGGCGGCGCCCAGCGCAGCGCGGCGCGCTGGATCGCGCAGCAGGCCAACCACCGCTTCGGCAAAGGCCGCCGGATCGTCGGCAACGAGCAGGTGGCGATCAGGAACACAATCTATCCCTTCGCAGCCCTGTGAAGTCGCCACCAGAGGCAGCCGCATCGCCAGCGCCTCCAGAATCTTCAGGCGTGTGCCACCACCCGTCAGCAGTGGGGCAATGACCACCTGCGCGGCGGCGAGGTGCGGTTGCACCATCGGCACGCTGCCCGTCACCGTCACGCCCGGCAGTTCACCCAGGCGCAGAATCTCAGGCGAAGGATTACGCCCGACGAGATACCAGGTTGCCTCTGGCATGTCGCGCTGGATCAGCGGCCAGCAGTGTTCGGCGAACCAGAGCGCGCCCTGGATATTTGGGTAATAGTCGAACGAGCCGGTAAAGACGATGCGACCTGGGACTTCCGCTGTCATGCCATCGGGCTTGAACGCCTGAATGTCTACGCCGTTGGGTACGACGTGGATCGCGTTCTCAGGCAGCAGCGACTGGAGGATGCCACGTTCACGCTCGCTCGTCACCAGCGTGAGGTCCGCGCGCCGACACCAGGCGATCTCCAGCGGCTTGACTCGCCGGTACTCGATCCAGTTGAAGCCGCGCCGTGCCGCGCCGCCACTGTGCTGATAGGAGCGCCAGAGCAGTTCGTGCTCGATGTTATGCTCATCCACAATCGTGCGAATCTGCACGGGAACCTGATAGCCCGCCATCAGCAGGCTCTCGAACAGCACGACATCATAGGGATGTCGCGCCAGCTCTTCGTCGAGCGCCGCCTGCATTGTCGGCAGCGTATGGGCGCTCAACGAGTAGGAACGACCCGTGACGAGCGCGCGGACCTGCTCCATCCGACGCGATCCGCTGGAACTGGCGATAGGCAGTGTGATCCGCCGGATCGTGCGTGTATGGGCGGCGAGCGGCGCACTCTGCGCCTCGCATTCATTCTCCTCGGCCAGCGCCAGCAGTGATACCGTGTGGCGTCGGGCCAGGGCGCGCAACAGATGATAGTTGCGTGTCCCGGCGCCCCAGGTTGGCTGTGGCAGGTGGCGCGCAACCACAAGAATATTCATGTGGACCCCACCCCCCATCTGGCGCCCATCCTTGCGACTGTTCTTGTGATTGACCCGTCGAACATCGTGGTGAATGTGGCGGAAACCGCAGCGGTGGCAGTGACATACGCCGCCGGAAGCAGCGGCACAGGCGCAGTGGCAATGGCGCGCCTGCGCGGGCGGAGCGCCGTCGGGCGCGCAGCGCCATCACTGGTCTCTTCAGGCTCGGTGATCGTCTCGCCGAGCGTCTGACGAGCGATGGCGGGCAGCTTCATCAGCACACCCATCAGCACGCCAGTGAAGATCATGTTGCGGTAGAAGAAGAACTGGTAATCGCTGTAGGCAAGGATCACCTCCATCACCAGCGTCGCCACGGCGAAGATGGCAAAGAGTTGCAGTTCACGATGCTTCAGCCGACGCGCTATCACACAACCCATGACGATAGCGGACCCAAAGAGATACCACAGCGCGGCATAGCCCAGCGGGCCGAGGCGCATCCACACCCACAGCACATTGTTGTGGGGGATATAGAGGTAGTAGGGATCGAGTTCAACTACGTTGGGCAGCACCTGCGGCTGCAAGAAGGGTTTGCCAAAGCCATAGCCCAGCAGCGGACTCTGCGCCTCGGTGTATTTGAGATCGGCATCCTCGATGATGCGATACTGGTTGGATGAGAGATCGCGCGCATCGGTTGCGTTGGGTTCGAAAACCGAGATAACGGCGCGCGCTGGCGAGGCGAACGAACCAGTCGAGTGGCGGAAGGCGAACACATAGGCG
>JBDTAI010000393.1:0-22114 GCA_039924685.1 Ktedonobacterales bacterium | reverse complement strand
CCCGCGTCGCACGTCCGGCAACGTCGCCAGCGCCGCCCGTAATGACCCCTCTGGCGCCGGAGCGCGCTCCACTGTTTTCTTCATGCCACCCAGTGTACCAGAGATGAGGTAGCATGCAAAGACCCTGGCATCTCGATTGTGGGTTTGGTCGGCGACGCGCGTATGTGATATGATGATAGAGACACCGGAAACGGGCCATCTGGAATACACTCACGGAACACGCAACGCAGTGTATACGATGGCCTGGCTCATCCAGACGGGTAGAGGGATCGGCCCTGCGACACCCAGCAACCGGGCGCGACGACAGACACCAACACAGCGGCGCGCGGTGCTAATTCCGACAGCGTATCCCAACGATGCGCTGAGAGATGAGCCTGTTTCAGCGTGGCGTGCGGCAAGCAGGCATACACAACCCAGCGATTAGGCCGACACACTACGTCTGCACGGGCTTCTCTCTACCGCAGGGAGAAGCCTTTTTTGCGGGCTTTTGCGGGCTTTTGTGGCTGTTGAGAGGGCGCAGAGCGTCGGCTCGGCGAGAGGAGATGATGTGGCGATACTGGTGGTTGGCTCGGTCGCGCTGGATACAGTGGAGACGCCCTTTGGCTCGGCGGATGACGCGCTGGGTGGGTCTGCCGCGTATTTTGCTCTCACCGCCGCGTTCTACGATGCCGTCAACCTCGTAGCGGTGGTTGGCGACGACTTCCCGCAGCAGTACGTTGATCTACTTCGGGCGGGGCGGGTCTCACTCGATGGTTTTCGCACCGTCCCCGGCGAGACGTTTCGCTGGGGTGGGCGCTACCACCTCGACATGAACTCCCGCGATACGCTGTTCGTTCGCCTGGGCGTCTTCGCCGATTTCACACCTGAGATTCCCACGGCCTATTATGCCTCAGAGGCGCTCTTCCTGGCGAACATCCAGCCGCAGTTGCAGCTTGACGTGTTGAGCCATATGGAGTCGCATGTGAAACTGCGCGCCCTCGACACGATGAACCACTGGATCGCCGACGAACGCGACGCGCTGCTGGAGGTGATCCGGCGGGTGGATGTGGTGATCGTCGCTGAGGATGAGGCGCGCCAGCTTGCCAACGCCACTGGCTTGCGCGCCGCCGTGCGCTACATCCTGGGGATGGGGCCAACCACCCTGATCATCAAGCAGGGGTCGTATGGCGCGCTGCTCTTCCGCTCGACCGGCGAGTTCTTTGCCGCGCCCGCCTATCCGCTCGAAGAGGTACGCGACCCGACTGGCGCTGGTGACTCGTTCGCTGGTGGCTTTCTGGGCTATCTCTCGCAGCGCATGTCCAGTGGCGCCGAATTGACGACGGCGGATTATCGCCGCGCACTCGTTCATGGCAACATCATGGGATCGTTCGCCTGCGAAGACTTCAGTGTGTCGCGGCTGCGCAGTCTCACACCGGATGATGTGACGGCGCGCTACAACGAGTTTGTGCGCTTCACCCACTTCGAGGGCGACTGGCGCGACGAAGGGTAAACGACCTCTTCCAGCCTCTCCCTTCGCGGGGGGAGAGGAGCCAGAGGCAGACGCCCTACCCACCGCCTTACTGCCATCCCGCTCTTCATAAGGAGAAGGTTGGCGTGAGGTCAAGCGAAACCTTTTACGGGCGCTTGCGCTCAATAGTAATGGACACAACTACGCCGTGACCTTCGCACACATCGTTACACTTCCAGGCGATCCTGGAAGGGAAGGCGCCCAGGAGGAGCGCAGCGCGAGGCACCCGGCGACGCCGAAATTGTCGTGATGCAGCAATGCAGTACACACCAACCTTCAAGGAGTTGTAACCACTATGGTTTTGACCCCATCGGGCGTCGCGGGTGATGTGAAAGATCTCGCGCTGGCGCCACGCGGCAAGGCGCGCATCGCCTGGGCCGCCAAAGATATGCCTGTGCTCGCGCTGATCCGCGAGCGCTTTGCCCGTGAGCAGACACTCAAAGGTATTCGAATCTCCGCCTGCTTGCATGTTACCACCGAGACCGCCAACCTCGCCATCACACTCAAGGCGGCGGGCGCCGATCTGGTGCTGTGTGCCAGCAATCCACTCTCCACCCAGGATGATGTGGCCGCCTCGCTGATCGTGGATGAGGGCATCGCTGTCTATGCCATCAAGGGTGAGGACGAGCAGACGTACTACAAACACATCCACGCCGCGCTCGACCATCGGCCGCAGATGACAATGGACGACGGCTGCGACCTCGTCTCGTTGCTGCACAAAGAGCGCCAGGATTTGATCCCCAACGTGATCGCCGGCACCGAAGAGACCACCACCGGCGTGATCCGTCTGCGCAGCATGGAGAAGCAGGGCGTGCTGCGATTCCCTGTGCTGGCGGTGAACGACTCCGACACCAAGCACCTCTTCGACAATCGCTATGGCACCGGTCAGAGTACGATAGACGCAGTGATTCGCGCCACTAACCGTCTGCTGGCCGGGCGCAACCTGGTAGTGGCGGGCTATGGCTGGTGCGGCAAGGGTGTCTCTTCGCGGGCGAAGGGCCTGGGCGCCAACGTGATCGTCACCGAGGTGGACCCCGTGCGCGCCATCGAGGCGTTGATGGACGGCTTCCGCGTGATGCCGATGGTCGAGGCTGCGCAGATCGCTGACATCATCATCACCGTGACCGGCGACATCAATGTGCTTGACCGTGAACATCTGGAGCGGATGAAAGATGGCGCAATTATCGCCAACTCCGGCCACTTCAACGACGAGATCAACATCGCGGCGCTCGAAGCGTTGGCGACAGGCGGCCACCAGCCGATGCGCGATTTCGTCGAGGAGTACGCCTACGCCGACGGGCGACGCGTCTATCTGCTGGCGGAGGGGCGGCTCGTCAACCTCTCGGCGGCGGAAGGCCACCCGGCAAGCGTGATGGATATGAGCTTTGCCAACCAGGCGCTCGGCGCAGAATATATGCTGAAGAGCGCCGCGAGCCTGGAGCCGCAGGTCTACACCATCCCTGCCGACATTGACCGCGAGATAGCGCGGCTGAAGCTGGCGGCGATGGGCGTGCAGATTGATACACTCACCCCTGAACAAACGACCTATCTCGCATCATGGGAGTCAGGTACGTAGTCTGGACCCCACGCCTATCCCCCTCCCCTTGCAGGGGAGGGGGAACGTCCGATAGTGACAGTGTGAAGAGTAAACAAGAGTGAGAGACTATGAGTAATAACAGTTTCATGAGCGCGCCCCGCACGTTCTTCACCAGCGAGAGCGTGACCGAGGGCCACCCCGACAAACTCTGTGACCAGATCAGCGACGGCGTGCTCGACGCGCTGCTGCGCGATGATCCGCTGGCGCGTGTGGCCTGCGAGACGGCCACCACCACTGGCCTGGTCCTGGTGGCGGGCGAGATCACCACCACCGCCTGGGCCGACATCCCCGCCATCGTGCGCGAGACGATCCGTAAGGTGGGCTATATCGACGCGCGCTACGGTTTCGACTACCGTACCTGTGGCGTCGTCACCTCGATTGGCAAGCAAAGCCCCGATATTGACATGGGTGTCAGCTCCTCGGTGGAGTACCGCGACCGTGTGGCGGGCGGTGCGCTCTCCGAGACCGAACTCAATGCGATTGGCGCTGGCGACCAGGGCATGATGATTGGCTTTGCCTGCAACGAGACGCCCGAACTGATGCCAGCCACGATCAGTTTTGCCCATAAGCTGGTGCGCCGCCTCTCTGAAGTGCGCCGCACTGCCTGGGATGGCGACGGCTCGATGGCCTATCTGCGTCCCGACGGCAAGAGCCAGGTGACCATCGAGTATGAGCATGGCCGCCCGGTGCGTGTGGATACTGTCGTCATCTCCACCCAGCATGCCGAGGATGTGACACAGGCGCAGATTCGCGCCGACGTGATCGAGCAGATCATCAAGCCCATTATTCCAGCGGAACTGCTGGACGCCGACACCAAATACTTCGTCAACCCAACCGGGCGCTTTGTGATTGGTGGCCCAATGGGCGATGCGGGCCTCACTGGCCGCAAGATCATCGTGGACACCTACGGTGGCGTGGCGCGGCACGGCGGCGGCGCATTCAGTGGCAAAGATCCAACTAAAGTTGATCGCTCGGCGGCCTATGCTGCGCGCTACGTCGCCAAGAACATCGTCGCAGCAGGGCTGGCGGACCGCTTCGAGGTGCAGATCGCCTACGCCATTGGCGTCGCGCATCCGCTCTCGATCTTCGTCGAGACGTTTGGCACTGGCAAGATTTCGGATGAGCGACTGATCGCGTTGATCCGCGAACACTTCGATCTGCGCCCGGCGGGCATCATCCAGACGCTCGACCTGCGCCGTCCGATCTATCAGCCCACTGCCGCCTTTGGCCACTTCGGGCGCACCGATATAGACGCCCCCTGGGAGCGACTCGACAAGGTAGACGCGCTCCGCGAAGCCGTCGGCGCTGCCACTGCAACTGTCTGAGTTGGCGTGTGCAGAGCGCCTGCACAGCGCCTCTACTGGGCCGCATGGGAGTTGGCCGTTGTCCTTTGTGAGCGATTCAAAGGGGCAACGGCGCTTTTTGTTGTCCGTGTTGTCCGTGTTTGTCGCCACAATCAGAAAACGAGCAGCCTCGCCAAACCGCCGACCATATCACTACGTATCCTGTGTGAGCGGATGTCGCCCCGTTTGCCAAACGAGAGCGGGTATGAACGAATACACACGAAAACATGGAGAGGCGTGCCATGCAGACGATGGAACCAATCAGCGGATCGCTACGCAATGCCGTTGGCGCCGAATTGGTCTGGCAGCAGACAAAACTCCTGAAACGGATGTATGAACTGCAGAGCGGCGATGTGCTCTACGCCACGATGAACTGGCAAAGCTCCTGGCGTTCCGTCGCGGAGGTCACTGCCATTGATGGGCACTGGACCATCCGGCGAAGTGGATTCTGGCGACAACGCATGGTCGTAACCGATAACGCCACCGGAGCCGAGATCGCCACGTTTACGCCGAAGTGGTCCGGCAACGGTGGAACCGTCAGCTTCAGCGCGGAGCGGTTGTTTACGCTGAATCGCAACAGCATGTGGAAGGGCGAATGGACCTGGGTGACGCCACAGGAAACTCCCGTGCTACGCATCAAGAACGGCTGGGGCAGTTCGCGGCGGGCGCGGCTGATCGTCGAGCCGGAGGGCGCCAACATACCGGAAACCTCGATCCTGGCCACGCTGGGCTGGTATATACTGATCGCAGCGGCTGATGAGACGGCGGCTGTAACGGCGGCGTCGGTAGCGGCTGTTTCAGGATGATCTGCCGCTGACCACCCAATCAGCGGTTGGCGCCCTGAGCAGATGCGGTTCGGAGCAAGAGGCAGCGTGCGCCTATGGGCAATATGACCTTACCGCCGAGCGGCGCTGACACCCCATCGGGCGACGCCTCTCAGCCTGCCCATCACCTCCCCCTTGAGAGCGAGGTCGAGTATGAGATCACCTCGCTGCGCACACCTGGCCCGCACCAGACGCAGACTGTGGGCGGCCTCGTTGCATTCCGCCGAGCGCTGGCCCCACTGCGACGACTGCTGATGAGCCGTTCTCGTCGCCTGCTCTTCGGCGCATTGGCGACGTTGATCATTCTGTTGTTGATCGCCCTGACGCTTCAGGGGACCATCGGACAGTCACACCTCGACACGACGCGCCTGATCCCCACCAGCCAGCGTTTCCTGTACTTTGCCAACGGCGCAGGGCGTGGCATTCTGCGCCTGGACGGTCACTTCCTCGATGAAGCAAGCCTGGAAGGCTCAGGTATCGCACTCGATGCTGGCTTCGGCTGGCATACGCTGGATTATAGCGCCCTGCCTTTTGCCCCGTTGCGCTGCCATTTCACCGTGCCAACGGCGCCTGGGGATACCTGCCCGCTGCTACCTTATACGACCTCGGTGAAGGGACCAGATCGCTTCTATTCGGGACCAGGGCGTGTGATCAACCTGCGCGCTAGCCCAGCCTATCTGCCTGCTAGGCAACTGGCGGCTCTGGGCGCCGCCATCAATCGGGCGCTGACGCAATTCTCCTCATCGGTCATTCTGGCGGTGGGCGACCACTATCGCAGTGCCGATGGGCGCTTGCATGTCGACAACCGACCGCTGATTGCAACACTGCGTTTCCGGCTCTCTGTAGACCCTGCGCGGGGTCTCGCCTACAATGCCAACCCCAGCAGTGACTGCATGATGCTCTGCGGGGCGGATCTGCCGGGCAGCATCACCGCCAGCGTCGTCGCCGACTGGCTGTATACCAACCTCCAGAACGGCGCGGTGTTCGATCACCTCAGCGGGGCGCCAGATAGTAGCCAACTGCTCACATTTGCGCTCACCTGGGATGCTGGCCACTGGATCGCTACCTTCGTTCCGTATCGCTATCAGAGCCTCGATCCCGACTGCGCTGCGGCGCCAACCCTGCTGGAGCATGCCAGTTCGGCATTCGACCTCAACGATCTGGTCTGGAACTCGAATGCGCTAGCGATGGCGCAAGGCTGCCTGATCGGTGTGCCGCTGTTCGACGCGCAAGGGAACAAGACGAACACCTACGCCGACTTCTTTATGCGCTGTGGCGCGTTGGTGGCAGTCAACGCCGCCGCGCGACGCGATGCGCCAGCCATTCCTTCTGCCAGCCCCAATGAAATGCAGGCTGCCAACAGCTATTATCTGCCCGGCGCATGA
This sequence comes from Ktedonobacterales bacterium, assembly GCA_039924685.1. GTDB lineage: Bacteria > Chloroflexota > Ktedonobacteria > Ktedonobacterales > JADMIN01 > JBDTAI01. The sequence goes on along the minus strand of JBDTAI010000393.1, from coordinate 15,458 downwards.
GATGGCGCCAGGCGACCCGATCCGGCGCCAGGCGACCCGATCCGGCGCCAGACGTTACACGGTCGCCAGTGCTGCGTCGTACAGAGTGCGCCTGTCGCTTCCTTCACACGACATGCTGGAGAGTCGGGAGATTGTATGGCTGCTTCACCGGGCCGACGCCGCGCCGCGCGTACCACGTCTCATTTTGATGCCGTCGGTGATGAGACTCTGCAACCCGACACAACTGAGACCACCGGCGCTGCTCTTGCGGATGCTACAGACACCCCTGACAGCGCCACATTGATAATTATGGAATCGTCACTTTTTCCCGATGAGCCGCCCACTTCGCAGGTCTCCTCAGGCGATCACGCCACCCATCATACACCGCCTGCCATCGCCTACACACCTGTCGAGCGGCTCCCTGCGCCAACCTATGCCGACGATGATCCAGATTTTCCCTACTGGCTGGCGCTCAACCGCATCAAGGGCATCGGCCCGGCGCGCTTCAAGTTGCTGCTCGATGCGTTCGGCAGCGCCGAGGCAGCGTGGCAGGCGTCCCCGGCCGGCTGGCAAGCGGTAGGACTCGATGCGCGCACCATCGCCGCCTTCGAGGCACAACGTCGCCGCATCACCCCCGATGCGGAGGTGGAGCGGCTGGTGAAGCTGCGCGTGAGCGCTATACGGCTGGTGGATATGGGTTATCCACGGCTGCTGCGCGAGATTCCGGCGCCACCGACGATCCTCTATGTGCGGGGCGCGTTGACCACCGCCGATGAGTGGGCCATCGCCATCGTGGGCACACGGCGGGCCAGCGCCTACGGACGACAAGTGACCGAGCGGCTGGCGCGCGAACTGGTAGAGCAGCAGATCACCATCGTCAGCGGGCTGGCGCGCGGCATAGACACCTACGCGCATACGGCGGCGCTGGCGGCGGGCGGGCGCACGCTCGCCGTGCTGGGCTGTGGTCCTGATCTGGTCTATCCGCCAGAAAACGCCAAACTGGCGGCGCGCATTGTGGAGGAGCAGGGCGGCGCCATTGTCACGGAGTTCGCCCCCGGTGTGCAGCCGGAGGCAGGCAACTTCCCCGCACGAAATCGTATCATCAGCGGTCTTTCGCTGGCCGTGCTGGTCGCCGAGGCGCCCGAAAGCAGCGGCGCGCTGATCACTGCCCGTTTTGCCGCAGAGCAGGGACGCGACATCCTCGCCGTCCCCGGCGCCATTACCAATCGCGCCAGCGCGGGAGCCAACCGGCTGATTCAGGATGGCGCCAAGCTGGTGATGGAGGTAGGTGATGTGCTGGCCGAACTCAACCTGCACATGGCGCCACAGGAGATCGCACAACAGCTTGAACTTGCCACATTGCTGCCAGAGAACGACATCGAGGCGCAGCTCGTGGCGTTGCTCATCGCCTCTGCCGAGCCGCAGCACATTGACGAATTGTGCCGCGCCTCCGGTCTGCCAGTGGCTACCATCTCCGGCGCGCTGGTGATGATGGAGCTCAAGGGCATGGCGCGACTGGTCGGCCCGATGATGTATACGTTATGAAGTGAGAACGCGCTCATGGCTTCTTCTTGCCCGCTTTGGCCGCAGCCTTTTCGAGATTCTCGGCGACACGAAACCGGACGATCTTGCGTATCAACTCCAAGGGTAGCGGCTGGTTGAGCGGGAACTGGAGCGCGCCTTTTGTACTCACATACGGCGACGATTCAGCCTTGAATGCCTCGATCCCGCTTGGCGTTGGATAAAAGCCGATATGCTGTTTGAGCGCGGCGAAGTGCACCAGATTGCCATGCAGCGCGAACGTGGGCATCTGATAGCTGATGCACTCCACCGCGTCAGGCGCGGCGGCTCTGATGGCTCCCCTTACTGCTTCAAGGAGCGCTCGTATGTCTTCGGGGAAGGTAGCAATATATTCTTCAATCGAGTGGAAGTCCCGTTTCTGACGCTCCATCTGTTTACTCCCTCGTGCCGGGTGTTCTGGATGCGGTCCTCCAGCATGCGTTTCCCTGTATGCAGCGAGTAGAAACCTGTTTTCGGCACATCTCCATTGTATATTCTGTGCTACAACAGGGCAAACGGTTAGCGAGGCAGGTCACTGAGTGGCGTGACACTGGAATGTTGCACACCAGGCGCAAAGGTACAGCAGGAATGGCTTGCCGCTTGCCATCTGGAACTGGTATAAGCACTGGAGGGAAGTGATGATATACAGCGGATACGAGGAGCACGTATGGCGGAGGATGAGCGGCAAGCGGGAGCGAGTGAAGAACTGACTGATGCGCAGCGCGATCCGTTCCTGAGTCTGCGCAATGGGGCGACGGAGGTGTATTTCGTCCGGCATGGCGACGCGCTGCCCGGCGTAGATGAGGTGATCCTGGGTGACTACGACGCGCAGGCGCTCAGTTCGCTGGGACGCCGGCAGGCCGAGGCGCTGGCGCAACGGATGCGGCAGGTGGCGCCTACCGCCATCTATAGCAGCCCTACTGGCCGCGCTCGTCAGACCGCCCAGCCCACCGCTGACGCGCTAGGGTTGACGATTCAGATCGCGCCGGACCTGCGCGAAGTGGAGCTTGGCGCGATTGGTGGCGATCTGGCCGCCGATGCCGATGCCGCCGCCGTCTCCGCGTTGCTGCGCCGCCGCCTGCGCGACATCGCCGTGATCGCGCTCACCTCCGGCACATGGGCCAGCATCCCCGGCAGTGAGCCATCCGCACAACTGCGCCAGCGGGTCAGCGATGCCATTGCCCATATCGCTACGCAGCATGCAGGGCAGCGCGTGTTGGTGGTCAGCCACGGCGGCGCGATCAACGCATGGTTTGCCGCGCTATTGGGCATCGAGCGCGACTACTTCTTCCCTGCCGCCAATACCTCGATCTCGGTGGCGCGGGTGAAGGGCGAGCGGCGGCTGCTGATGGCGCTCAACGACATCTCGCATCTGCGTGAGGCGGGTGTTTTCGAGGAGTCTGTGCGCCCACCCACCCCCTGATTTTGTGCGGCTCAGTGCAAGAGGCCGAGCGTCGCCCAATAGAGCGCGGCGGCTCCGGCGTCTTCGGCGCTGGCGTCAATCCGCACGCGCACGCTCACCAACAGATCGTGTTCTTCGATGGTCGGCGGCTCATCGGGCTGACTGGATGCAAACTGGGTGGCCCACCACGAGGAGGCGCTACTGGTCGGATGGGGGCCGGTACTCACATCGTCGTCGTCGTCGTCGTCGTCGTCATCATCTGAGATGTACCACTCGTGCCGCCGCTCCACCTGGGCGCCCGCCACCGCAAATGGTTGGAGCAGCGCCTCGGTGGCGTCGAGCGCATCAGCGATTCCCAGCCGACCAGAGCGATAGCGCAACGCCACGTTTTCCAGACGCACGGCGTCCAGTGCTGGTCGCGCGCGCCGCTGCAACGTGGGGAGCGTCTGCGCCAGCCACTCGCCATCGGCCACCGTCAAGCGGCGCAGAAACACATTGGCGCGGATACGCCGCTCCGGCTCCTGTCCGCCACTCTGTCCGCCACTATGTCCCCCCGCTGCGCCGGAAGGAAACCTGCCTGGTCTCATACAATCACCTGCGGTTCTACGCCGCGCCTGTGCGGATCGAACGACAGTCCGCCAGAAAGCGCCCCTGCTCGCGCTATGTGTTGACGCCCGCCGCCTGCCGGGTGTGTCGCTCATACCCCATTATGCTACCACGCCCATGTGATGCGCGCCAGTGCGAGTGTATGCGCGACTGTGAGATTTGCACGTGAGCAGAGCTATGAACGCCTCGGTGAACACTGCTCAGGACGTGGTGAAAACGCATCGAAAACTGGCAAAGTTGGGCCCATTGAGCAGATTGAGGTGATCTGACGGCCTCCTGGCCCATTTATGGCACGCAACTTGGTACACTACTCCCCGGCAGACTCAGGCATAGGCGCCGATACGCACCTGCCGATAGTCGCGCATCCATCAGGTAGTACGACGTTTGAGTAGTGAGGTCAACCACGGACTGAGCGCCACTTCGGCGCCCCGTATGAGGAGGTTCACACAAATGGCAAAAGCGATGACTGAAGAACGCAAAGGGCGCGGGCGAGGTTTTGCCTCAATGGATAAGCAAAAGCAGCGTGAGATTGCCAGCAAAGGCGGACGCGCGGCGCATATCCAGAAGACGGCCCATGAATGGAACAGCGACGAGGCGCGCCAGGCCGGCCGCAAGGGTGGCGCCGCCAGCCGCCAGCGTATGATGGCCGACTGAAGCGTCCGCAGCGGCTACCACATAGATCAACTCGCGTAACATCACGCACAACGCCCGGAGCGCCTTGCCCTGCGGGCGTTGTGCCCCTGCGCCGGCACATGCGCAAGGGCGAACTTCAGCTTCCCTTATCGGATCACCTGACAACAGACCACTATACATGGCTGGCGAGGCTTGCTGGCGAGGCTTGCTGGCGAGGCTTATGGAATAGATACCGCCTGCCCCAAGACGCCCTCGATGGCAGGCGCCAGCTCAGGTGCAAGCGCGGCCACGGCGCGTAACAGTCCAAAACAACCTGCCAGCATCATATCGCCGTGTGGCGTCGCCTCATAGGGCGCCAGCGATGATCCGCGCAGCAGCGCGCGGCGTGGCCCCGTGACTGCCAGGAAGGGCAGCGGATCGTGTGGCTTCGCGGACATGTGAGGCGCAGCGAGGATCAGCGCGCCATGTCCACTATCGGCGAAGATGCGCTCATTATCAAGTGTCCCCGCCGCCAACTCGCGCAGATAGCCCTCCAGGCGTGGCAGGTCAAGCTCGCCGGTATGATGCTCGAAGAGGCCGAGGATGCGGCCAGCGCGAAGATGAAACGCCAGCGTGTGGAAGTTGCCGATGTTGGCGACCAGCGCCTCAGCCTGCCCACGCACCTGCGCATCTTCGAGCGCGCCAGCCAGCGCTGCCGCACCGGTATCCATCACAAAGGCAGGCAGTTTTTGTCCAGCGCGCTGCTCATGCTGTGCTGCGATGGGATACGCGCCTGCTTCAGCGGCGACTGCGGCAAGGCGTGTGAGGTCGGCGGGAACATCCTCGGCGCGATAGGCGAAGGCCAGCGGATCGGGGCGCTGGCGCACACGGTCGGCAATGATGCCGAAGCGGAAGCGGCGGTCACTGATGCCCGGTGGCGCGGCGCCATGATCGAAGGCTGCGACGGCGACGGCATCTACCGTGGGATCAACCCCAAAGGCGGAGAAGGCGCGCTGCAACGCCGCCGCGTCGAAGTCGCGCATCTCAATCGTGACGAGCGGCTCGCCCATGCGCGCCTGCAATTGCTGCGCTTCCTCGTCGCTGACGATATGCAGCCCTAGCGCCTCCACCTGCGTCAGATCATCGTCGAGGGTGCGTGCGGCGTCTGCTGTGGCGAAGCAGGGGTAGCCTGCCTGCGCATGATCACGCGCCGCCCAAGCGCAGGGACCACCACCCATGATGCGCCCGGTCAGCAGCACCGGCTGGCCCGCTGCTGTCGCGCGCCTGATGCGCTCCGCAACGATCACAGTTGGCGAGGGCATGACCATCTGCAAGCAGTTTTCAATCGTGCGGTCGCTCTCGAAGAGCAGCACATCCTGTGTCCCCGTGCCGACATCCACCGCCAGGATACGCACAGGCTTGCGCGCGTCGGTTGGCGCTTCACCCATCCCTCTGCCGCCTTTCCAGCCGATTAACTGTGATCACCGCATCACGCCAGGCGTCGGCACGATAACAAGCCTACGCCGGGAACGAACAATGGGCGTGATCGCCATTGATCACGCCCATTGCTGCTCTGGATTGTTCTGCTCACACATGAACGCGCACAGGTAAGCCGCCTGCTAGCGCATGTTCATGTTGAGCGCTGGGTCGCTCAACACTGGCGCGACCGCCGGATGCTCACGGTTCAGGCGCAGATTTTCGTTGCCAAGCTGGTCGGTGCTGAGGGAGAGAATGCCCTCGTCAATGCACAGCCGCAACAAGTCGCGCGCCGACTCGCGGGTCAGGCGACCACGGAAGCGGTTCTTGGGGTTAAAGGGATCGCCGATGAAGTTGGCGACGCCGCCAATCGTTCGCCACGACCAGTGCCGGTCAATGTAATCAAGGAACTGGATGAAGCCTGCCTCTTCGGGATCGACCGGCCCCTGCGGACGCACCAGCCCACCACTGGTGATGGTGGCGCCACCAAAGCCCAGCGGGATGAACTGCTCGGCGGCGCTAATCAGGTCGCGGCTGACGGTGCCAGGGATGCCGACGACGATCACATGCTTGTTGAGGCGCAACTTCAGGCGGGCGCAGATGCGGGTGAAGTCACGGTCGCCGCTCATGAGCACAAAGGTGTTGATTGAGGGGCGGTCGAACACTGTTTCGATGATGTCCATCAGCATGTTGAGGTCAACGGTGCTCTGTGTCACTACTGGCTGCGGCTGCTGGTACGGTTGCGGATTGTTGGGATAATTGTTGTAGTTGTTGTAGTTGTTGTTGTAGCCGTAGCGCGAGTCGTCTTGCCGCTGTTGCAGCTCCCCTTCATCACCTTCATCCATCGGCTGCTCGTCGTCGCCCAACTCGTCATTTTGGCGCATCCGCAACTCGCCAGTCTCAAGGTCACCCATGCCGTCGTCACGCAGTTCTGCGCGCGCCTCGGCGCCTTCTTGATCCTCCAGGTCCAGGGGGTCGTCATACTCGGCGTCGGGATCCTGGTCGTCGCGGTCCGGGGCGCGGTCGTAGGGATGCGGCGCGGCATAGATCGGCGGCATCTGCGTCTGGCGGAAGCGTTCACGGACCTTCGCCGGGCAGTCTACACGATCAATCATTGCCGCAGTAAGGCTGCCCTTGAAGAACTCCGGCTGACGCGACCAGTCGGCGTAGGCGCGCGCGACCATGACGGTGCCGTAACGACGGGCTACGCCGATCAACTCCTGGGGATCAGGCTCGCGGTGGTGAACGTTGATCAAACTGTAGCGGATGTTCTCGAAATCGATAAACAGGGCGATTTCGTCAGACATTGTAATCTCCTGGTACATCTGTGATCTCTCGTGATCTCTGGTACATCTGGCGCCAGACACCCCTTGCGTGGGGAAGAAAGCCACCTGGCCCCATCGAATGTCTTCATGCTAAGCGGACGCTTCGCCAGAGTAGTGCGTCTAAGCGCCAATATTCGGCAAGATGACATATGGAACCGACTGGAACCCTTGCGTGTAAGCAAACAGTTTCAACAAAAGTGAGCAAATAGCCACGCAAACTTGTCTGATAGTGCCTCTATAGCATACCATATCGAACGTCAAGATACCAGTGCAATACCACGGGCATTCGCAGGCATTCGCAGGCATTCTCAGCAGGACATATCAAACATTCAGGATTCCGCAGTATGTGCCTTTCAACTTGCTGATCCCACACAGGAATGAACAACGCACGTGCGCCACAGCGGCGCGTCGGCAATGCATGGATAGACTGGCTCACGCTGGGTTGGCTCACAGGATGTACAGCGAGAGACGCCATACCCCTTGACTCAACAAACGTATTAGTGGACAGAGTGGCCACAGCGTAGGCCGCTACGCTGCAAAATCACTATGCAGCCACCCTTTCTTCCTATCGCTACATAAAGGGAATCCCCTCACGACGAGGGGATTCAATGGACTTCCGAGGACTTCCGAGGACTTCCGAGGACTTCCGAGGGAGACGCCGCATACCCATGTATGGATACTGGCCTACGAGACCGTAGCGGCTATCTCGGCAGGTTGCGCCGGTCGCCAGCGCAAATCAGGCTTGCGCGCGGCGAGTGTCTGATCCAGTCGGCCCACCGGCGTATCGTGTGGCGCCTCCAGGATGATCGCTGGATTCTCCTGAGCCTCGCGCGCAATCTGGCGCATCACAGCGATGAACTCGTCAAGCGTCTCTTTGGTCTCAGTCTCGGTCGGCTCGATCATCAGCGCCTCGTGGACGATCAAGGGGAAGTAGATCGTCGGCGGGTACATGCCAAAGTCGAGGATGCGCTTGGCGATGTCGAGCGCCGAGACGCCGCGCCGCTTCTGCCGGTCCGCTGAGAAGACGAACTCGTGCATGCACGTGCGGTCGAAGGGCAGATCATACACGTCTTGCAGGGCGCGCATGATGTAGTTGGCGTTGAGGACGGCGCTCTCGCTCACATGCCGCAGGCCGTCGGGTCCGTTGCTGCGAATGTAGGTGTAGGCGCGCACCAGCACCAGAAAGTTGCCCGCGTTGGCGCGCACTCGCCCAATCGAGAGCGGTCCGGCGTCCTCCCAGTAGTAGCCCTCCTCACCCTTCGCGGGCAATGGCCCCGGCAGGAAGGGGACCAGATGCTCGGCCACGCCGATGGGTCCGGCCCCCGGTCCGCCACCACCATGTGGCGTACTCATTGTCTTGTGCAGATTCATGTGGACCACATCGAAGCCCATATCGCCGGGCCGGATGATGCCCATGATGGCGTTGGCGTTGGCCCCGTCGTAGTAGAGCTGGCCACCCACGTCATGTACCATCCGTGCAATCTCGACGATATTCTCATCGAAGACGCCCAGTGTATTGGGGTTGGTCATCATCAGCGCGGCGATCTTGCCCTCATGCTTTGCTAGCGTCGCTTTGAGATGTGCCACATCCACGCCGCCGCGCGCATCAGACTTCAGTTCGACGGTCTGGTAGTTGGCGAGGGCGGCGCTGGCGGGATTGGTGCCGTGCGCGCCATCGGGGATCAACACGATGTTGCGCTGGCCCTCGCCGCGCTGCTCATGATACGCCTTGAGAATCATCAGGCCGGTGATCTCGCCGTGGGCGCCCGCCGCCGGTTGCAACGTCACGCGGCGCATACCGGTGATCTCCGCGATATACCGCTCCAACTCATAGATCAGCTGGATCGCGCCCTGGGTCATGCTCTCGTTTTCCATTGGATGGATGCGCGCGAAGCCGGGCAGTGCAGCGACCTCTTCATTCACTTTGGGGTTGTACTTCATCGTGCAGGACCCCAGCGGATAGAAGCCGACATCCACACCGAAGTTGCGCTGCGAGAGGCGCGTATAGTGGCGCACCACCTCGATCTCGCTCACCTCTGGCAGTGGCGCATCCTCCGCCCGCAGAAACCCGGCAGGGATCAGCTGCGCGATGGGGCGCTGCGGGACGTCGTTCTCCGGCAAAACGGGCGCGTGGCGTCCGGGGGCGCCCTTCTCGAAGATCAGTTTCTCTATGCTCATCCGGCGGCTCCCGCAGTCGTCCCGGCATGTTCTTCCACATGCTCGGTATGCTCCAGGATGTCTTCAAGCGCCGTGGCCAGCAGATCAATATCGTCGCGGGTGCGTGTCTCAGTGACACAGAACAGCACGGCGTTCTCTCCCAACTCTGGATAGTCGCGGCTAAGGTTATAACCGCCGATGATGCCGCGATCCCGTAGTTCGGCGTTGATCTCCTCAACCGGCAGTGGACAATTGACGGCGAACTCATCGAAGAAGGGACGCTTGAAGAGCGGCTTGAAACCAGGGATGGCGCCGATGCGCTGCTGGGCGTAGTGCGCCTTCTGCATGCACTGCACACCAAGCTCACGGAAGCCCTGTTTGCCCAGCGTCGCCAGATAGATCGTCGTTCCCAGCGCCAGCAACGCCTGGTTTGTGCAGATATTTGAAGTGGCGCGTTCGCGGCGGATGTGCTGTTCACGGGTTTGAAGTGTCAGCACATAGCCGGTCTGACCGCGGTCGTCCAGCGTCTTGCCGACCAGCCGCCCTGGCATGCGCCGCACAAACTCATCGCGGGTGGCGAAGAGGCCGAGCGCCGGACCGCCGTAGCCAATGGGGTTGCCCAGACTCTGCCCCTCGGCGGCCACGATGTCAGCGCCATACGCGCCAGGCGCGGAAAGCACGCCAAGCGAGGCGGGTTCGCTGATGGCGACGACGAAGAGCGCCTTGGTCCTGTGGGTGGCCTGCTCAATCGCCTGCACATCTTCGAGCGCGCCAAAGAAGTTGGGCTGCTGGATGATGACGGCCTTTGTCTCAGGCGTGAGCGCCTGGCGCAGTTCCGCGACCGAGGTGGCGCCATCTTCGAGGCCGATCTCGCGCAGGTTGAAGCCACGCGCCCAGGCATAGGTGCGCAATGTGGCGCGATACTGCGGATCAAGCGCCCGCGAGACGAGCACCTCGCCGCGCCCACCTGGGCCAATCGCCATCAGCGCCGCCTCCACCACGCCTGTCGAGCCGTCGTAGAGCGAAGCGTTGGCGACATCCATGCCCGTGATCTGGCAGATCATCGTCTGGAACTCGTAGATCGCCTGAAGCATGCCCTGGCTGAGTTCCGGCTGATAGGGCGTGTAGGAGGTGTAGAACTCGGAGCGTTTGACAAGCTGCGGCACGAGGCTGGGCGCCACATGGTCATAGCTGCCCGCCCCCAGGAACGAGACGTAGTGATCGAGGTCGGCGTTCTGTTCCGATAGCCCCATCAATAGCCGCTTGACATCGGGTTCGGTGGCGGCTTTGGGCAGGTCGAGCTGACGCTTCAGCCGCACCTCGGCGGGAATCGGAGCCAACAGGTTTTCAATGGTGGTGGCCCCCACCGACCGCAGCATCTCCCTTTGCTCTGCGGCGGTGTTTGGGACGTAGCTCATGCGTGACGCCTCTTTTGTGGTGCTAGACGTGGTGGTGGACAAAGAAGATGATGACAGATGGGCGCATGCGCATCCCATCTGAGACTCTTTCCCATATTCTATTATACAGGGCAAGATCGGCGCATCGCTAGCGGGCAGAAATCTATGCGAATGAATTCGTTGGTTATACTCATGTCGGTGGGCGTCGGTCAGGGCCGTTTGGGAGATTGTACGACCTGCGCAATGAGCGCATCGAGAACAGCGTCCGAAGCCGGATCAGCAAGCAGCGCATGCCACTCGGCATCGTCGAGCGCATCTTCAATCTCGGTGATCAGACGTTCCTGTTGATCGGGCGGTGGTTGTTCCGCGCGCTCGACGAAAGCCTTGAGGCGATCTATCATCATAGTGGGTCGCTCCCAAAACACAATGGGAGATACATCATATAAGGCGTTATGACACGTCTTTCGGCGTTTGGCTAGGTGCAGCGACACCATGTACTCCCCTTATGCTTATGGTTGAACATGCCGCATTTCTTGGTGTTGTGCTTTGTGTCCAGTATAAGGCATGAGCGCCAGGACCCATAGCAGGTCGCTGACGCTCATGGTCTGTGGATGGTAAATGGTGTTGCTTGGGTTAGTAGCTACCAGCGCGACGGCTCACGGCGCGGCCCTTGATTGGCGCCACTGGAGTTGGGCGCGCTGGGTGGCAAGCCGTTGACTGTGGCAGGATCGGGCGTTGTGGTGGCCATCGCTAGCCCTTGCCCGATGTCGTCGGCGCTGACGGCGGTATCGCGCTGATCAGTCTGCGCCGATTTCGGCTGCCCGCTATTGGTCGCGCCATTCGTCGCGTCGGCCTCAACGGTCTGCTCGCCATGCGCGCCGTTGGTTGAGCCGTTGGCTCGATGCGCGCCATTGACGCCATTGACGCCGTTGACGCCGTTGGCGCCGTTGGCGCCTTCAAGTCCGGGGACACGCGCCATCAGGTCGCTCATCCGCACGCCGGTCAGCGCCTCGAGGATCGCTGGAACCTGCGCCAGCATGTTGACCACATCGCCGGTCACGCGGCTGGCGCCCAGGTTGGAGCCGTTGGCCCCACCCGTGGAGACGATGCTGATCTTGTCCACTTTGGCGAGCGGCTCAGCGATGGCGCGCACCACTTCGGGTAGATTGCTGATCACCTTATCCAGCACGGCAGCCTGATTGTACTCCTGATAGGCAACCGCCTTGACGCGCATCGCTTCGGCCTCTGCCTCGCCCTTCGCCTTGATGACCTCCGCCTCGGCAAGACCACGCAACCGCGCCGCATCTGCATCCGCCGCGCCCCGTACACGCGCCGCCTCTGCCTCCGCCGATGCCTGGGCGCGCAAGGCCGTCGCCCGGCCCTCAGCTTCGAGCGAGATGCGCTGCTTCTCAGCCGCCGCCTGTATCTCGGTCTTGGAGCGTTCGCCCTCGGCCAGTGTGGTGACACGCTGCTTCTCCGCTTCGGCGGTCTTGATCACCGTCGCCTCGAGTTCCATCTGGCGACGATTACTCTCAGCCTCCTGCACCTTCACCTGCGCGGTCTTCTCGATCTCCTGGGCGCGGGCGGTCTCGGCGACGATCTGCTGCTGCACAATCTGCGCTTGCAGGTCGCCCGCCTTCTCGGCCACCACCTGCTGCTTCTTCACCTCGGCATCATACTCGGCGCGTTTGAGCGCCAGCCCGCGCTGGAACTCGGCCTGCTTCGCCTGTGACGCAGCTTCCGCCTCCACCCGCGCCTGATCGGACGCGGCTTTGGCGACAGCAGCTTCGCGGATGGCGTTGGCCTGCTGAATCTGCGTATCACGCGCAGCCAGTGCAGCGGCGATATTCGCCTCTTTCTTGATGCGCTCGATCTCCGGGCGGCCCATGTTGGCGATATAGTCGTTCTCGTCGCGCACCTCTTTGATGGTGAACGAGACAACCTCAAGCCCCATCTTGGCAAGATCCGCCGACGACACCTGACGCATCTTCTCGCTGACCATCTCTGGCTCTTTGACAAGTTGCTCGACGGTCAACTGGCCGACGATGCCGCGCAGGTGGCCCTCCATCACCAGCCGGATCAGGTCTTCGCGCTGCGCATCCGTCTTGCTGAGGAACTGTTCCGCCGCTGTCTTGATGCTCGCCACATCCGACCGCACCTTCAACTGGGTGACGGCCTCTACACGGACTGAGACACCCTGGTTGGTATAGAGATTCTGCTGGGGCGCCACATCAAAGGACATCAGTTCGAGCGAAAACTCCTGCGCGCGGCGCAGAAACGGAATCACCAGCGTGGCGCCATTGCTGATGATGCGGCTGCCACCCGCACCATACACAATCAGCGCGCGGTTTGGTCCGACCTTGCGGTAGTAGCCTGCAAACGTGCGCAGAACCAACAGCAGCGCGACGACCAGCACGATCACCACGACGATGACCGTAATCAAAAACTGATTCATAGCCCTGTCACAACCCTTCTCCAGCGCGACTCCTCGCCGCCGGACAGCTACACAGTATGCGCGCTAATTTGCACTGGTTTGTGAGTTTGAGCGCAGGCGCTTGGCGCCTGCGATGGCTCGCCGCCCTGCCAAAGGGACTGTAGTACCCATCCGCTGCGTGCTCCGGCCGTTCAAGGCCGAGAGCGGCCACCCCATCACGGCAGTTGTAGCGGCTCAAGCGTATCCAGCGCGCTCTGCCGGTCAACACGCGCATCCGCCAGAAAGCGATCCCAGGTCTGCACCGTGGCGACGCCATCCTGATAACTGAGCAGCACAATCTCGGCGCCGACAGCGATCGCCTCGCTGTCAACACTGTGGGCGCCCACACTCTGCCGTCCGCCGCTGGCGCCGGTGAAGATCACCTCGCCGATACCATCCGGGCGGATCGCCATGCTGACCGTGCCAAGCCGCCCCTCCATCTGTGAGTTTTCGGCAGTGAGCAGACCAGCCTCGTTTTCAAGGAAGAGCCGCGCCAGCAGTGCATTGACGCCTACCGCGCAGGTCGCGCCAAATCCGGCGGCGATCAGCAGCACGACGATCACGGGGAGCGCCGCAAAGCCGTTGTACAGCAGGTAGCCCAGTACGCCGAAGATCAGCAGAAAGATTAGCGCGCCATACAGGTTGAGGCTCGCCAGCAGCAGCCCCGTCAGCGCCTGCAAGAGACCACCTGTTGGCGCCGCCGCACTGGCTGATGCGTCGCTACCCTGTGCCGCTGGATGCGCGCTGGATGCTGTTTGACCTGTTTGACCTGTTTGACCTGCATGGCTGACAGCGGCGGCATGGTCATTGACGCCAGCGTGCGCCGATGCGCCGATATGCCCGACGTGCACAGCATGCCCGTCCGCCGCGATGTGTGGCGCATGGACCGCATGGCCGCCCAGGTGCAGGCCGTGTCCGCTATGCCCGGCGCCCAGCAGCGTCGTCGCTGCCAGAAAGAGGCCGGAGAACAGCGCGCACGCGATAAACACCAGTGAAAGCGGATCGGTGGCAATCATCACTCATGCCCCCATTTCCCAGACTATCCGTGCTGCTACGCGACACTCATTCATTGTTGGCTGTGTTGGCGGTTGCGGATAGGACGCCCGAATCGGCGGCGTCAGTTGTCGTTGTGGCGCGTGCCCGTTCAGACAGACGCGCCTGCGCTTGTGCCATGAGTGCCTGTGCGCGGCGGCTCAGCGCGGCGAAATTGACGCCCCATCCCAGGCCGACGGCGTGTGGCGCCATGATGTTATCACTCTCAGGATTCCAGTATTCTTTGGCGATGTTGGGCCACTCATCGAAGCGGAAGTTGTATGGCACGCCTGCCACGGTCCCCTTCCAGGTGCGCTCTTCGGGCCGCTTCGCCAGCTCGATGCCCACAGCGGCAGCGATCAGCGCCGTCACCACACCCGCCACAAATGCGTTTACTCTACTCATGCGTGTCCCTCTTTCTCCCCAGGCTGACGTTGCGCCTGTTTATCTGCGTTACTTATCCCTGTGCGCCGACCAGTATGGTCGAGGTAGTGGTCACGGTTATCGTCGTTGTGATGCTCCACTTGAAATACGTCGGGCTGGTAGGTCACGTTGCGCGTCGCCAGGTGTTTGGATGCAACTGTTTGTCGTGCTGCTGGCCGCTTACGTTCCACCTGTTCCACCTGTTCCACCTGTTCCGCCTGCTCCACAGCGCGTTCCAGCGTCGCCAGTTGCGTTACCGAGAGGCGCAGCAGGCGCTCCATCATCAGCAGAACGCGCTGGGGATCGGGGTGGTCACGCAAGGCGACCAGCAGATGCGCCGTTGGCGTTGACTCATTCGGCTGCTGCGATGTCAATTCTGGCGCGTGTTCGATGAGTCCCAAATGGCCGAACACGCCATTGGGCGCGTGATTGATCGCATACTCGGCCCGATTGGCATGACTGGGTTGTGAGCGATGGACGTCCAGCGCGCTGTCAACCGCGCTGTCAACCGGCGTGGCTGGCTGCCCTGCTACCAGGAAGTCAGGATCGCTTACGAGATAGCCAGGATGTACGCCATAGAAGCGCGCTAGCGTCGCGCGGGCGTCATCCGAGAGGCCGCGCCGCCCCTGTTCGAGCTGCGAGAGATACGCCTGGCTGAGTGTGGCCCCTTGCTCCGTCTGCAACGCCGTTGCCACCTCGCGTTGTGTCAGCGAGCGCCAGCGTCCACGCCGCAGCCCCTCATTGGCGCGCAGACGCCGCAACTTCTCGCTCAGCTCCATCGCGCCCTCCTCACAATAGTATCAATATTGCTGTTAGTAATCACATGATAACAGAGAGCAATAGTATATGCAAGAGCATATGCAAGGGTGAGGTTCAGCGTGTCGGCTTGCCGCTTGTGGGTGGCGTTGGCGTCGCTTGCACAGGCGGCACGGGGTGCAGTGTCGGGTTCGGCGCCGCTGGAGTCACGCTGGTGATGTCGCGGATAGGGATCGGCGGTATCTGCGTCGAGCGCGTAA
>JBDTAI010000392.1:0-4505 GCA_039924685.1 Ktedonobacterales bacterium | reverse complement strand
TGGAAGAAGTGGAGACCCACGCCCCAATTCTTGATCAGGTTGGCCTCGAAGAGCGAGAGCAGCCCCAGCAGAATCGCCCAGGCGGCGCTGGCTACGACTCCCGCTGCCAGTGTCCCCAGGACGAAATCCCTGCGGCGCGTGCTGTAGCCAACCGCAAACGGAAACGTTCGTGTTACTGCGCTGATGCCTGTCACCAGCATCACGAAGTAGAAGGTGGCCAGCGCGCCGGTATAGACAGGTGTTGCGTCCCCAAAGAGCACATCAATGGACAGGGCGAGAAGCAGGCAGATGGCGAAGCCAGCGCCCAAAACGCTCCAGGGGATCACGAGCCAGGTCACACGGTCTCTGGCGTGCATGACGATGACGCTTGCGATGCGGGTCATTGGACGTCCACCGCCTCTCTTGCGGGTTGTGCGGCGGTCAGGTAGACAATCAACTGCTGCAACGAGACCGGAACGACTTGCAGGCCGAGCGATTCGGCGTGCTGGCGGTCGCTCGCATTCACACTGCCCCCATTGCTCATGACGGTGGCCGAAACCAGGCCGCCCAATGGCTCACGAGCAAGCACTTCCTTGCCCGCCGTATATGCGTTGACTGTGGTCGCCCGGCCGACGACGATAAACGCCCGCCCGCGCAGTGCTTCGGTCTTCTCATCAAGGATCAGTCTGCCCTGGTCAACAACGAGGACATGTTCCAGCAGCCGACTCACCTCGTCGATCAGATGCGTGGACAGGATGACCGTGCGCGGATGCTCGGCGTACTCTTCCAGAAGCCGGTCATAAAACATGCTTCGGGCGACGGCATCCAGGCCCAGGTATGGCTCGTCGAAGATCGTCAACGGCGCACGGCTGGCGAGGCCGATGATGGCGCCCGTTGCGGAGAGCATGCCTCTGGAGAGCGCCTTCATCCGCTGTTTCAACGGCAGGCGGAACTCGTCGCTCAAGGCGAGGGCGTACTCCCGGTCCCACTGGGGAAAGAACCACGCGGCCTGATCCAGCACGTCACTCATGCGATAGGTAGTGGGATACTTCTGGCTGTCCTTGACGAAGCAGATTCGGCTCAACACGTGGCTGTTTTCATAGGGCGCTTCCCCAAACACCTGCACGTCGCCGCTGGTAGCGAACTGCTGCGCCGTGAGTATCTGCATGAGAGTCGTCTTGCCCGCGCCATTGCGCCCCAGCAAGCCATAGATTTTGTCGGCTTCGATGGAGAAGCTCACCTGGTTGACCGCAATGACAGAGCCATAGGATTTGGTCATCTGCCTGACTTCGACTACCGCGCTCATGACACTTTGGCCCTTCGTTGAATCATCTCGGTCAATGCGTCTGTCGTGATGCCCAGCTTTTCGGCCTCCTGCAGCATCGTCACAACGTATTGCTGGAAAAACTGCTCACGGCGCTTCTCCAGCAGTCTGGCGCGCGCGCCGGACGCCACATACATCCCAAGTCCGCGCTTCTTGTACAGAATGCCCTGGTCCACCAGCAGATTCACGCCTTTTGCCGCCGTCGCCGGATTGATCTGGTAAAACGACGCGAACTGATTGGTGGAGGGAACCTGCGATTCGTCGGGCAGTTCCTCGGCGATGATGTCGTTTTCGATCCGCTCGGCAATCTGCACGAAGATTGGACGGGTATCGTCAATGATATGGTTCATCTCTTGGCTACCATACTGGTTCACTACTCATGTAACTAACTATACAAACAGGAATACCCTTTGTCAAGACCTTCCTAGCACGTTGAGAGGATAGGGCCAAAGTCACGCGTGATCTACGTTCTGCCGATGTGATGTGGAAGGCAATCGTGTGGGGTTTCTGGCTACACGCAAAAATCGCAACGCAAAAAATAAGGACGCCCGGCTTTCGCCAGGCGCCGCTCAAACGAATTTGGAGAGTTGTGTCGCGCTCAGGATCAGGCGGGTGTTGCGGTGAAGAACTCGATCAGTACAGGCGCGAGAGCCTCCGCAGCGACCTCGTGCGTCTGCCCCTGCAGAATGCCAGAGCGCGCAGTGGGAGCGGCGTCGGCAATAGCGCGCGCCGCCTGTTGCATCCAGTCAGGACTGGACCCACCGGCCAGAGCGAGCATCGGCGCGGTCACAGCAGCCGCCTGCTCAGTTGGAACCGAGCTATCGCCCATCGCTGCGGCATCATATGCCAGGGTTGGCGCCACTGCCTCAAAGATTGGCCATACTGGAGACTCCCGTAGTTGCGCGCCGGGGTTCTCTGGCGCTGAGTTCTCGTCGTCGGTAAGGTTCCCGCCAACCAGGCGCATGAAGAGCATGACCGCATCGCCACGCTGCCCCGCCGCAATCAACTCGTCGAGGTGTGTCCTGTACTCCTTGAACTGCTGGATACGCTCCTCACTCATACTGCACGGCGGCTCATAGATCGCCAGCTTTGTGACCTTGTCCCGGAGCTGGCTTGCCGCATGGAGGGCGAGATACGCGCCGGAGGAGATGCCGTACAGGATTGCTGACCCACCCGCCGCATTGATGAGCGCGTCAATATCCTCGACCTCGCGCTCGACGGCGTATGGCTTTGTGTCGCCGCTCTCGCCACGACCACGCCGGTCATAGGTGAAGACGGTGACGTGTGGGGCCAGCAACGCAACAAGCGATTCCATTGGCCCGAATGCCCGAAAACAGAGCGCGCCATCTACGAGGATAACTGCCGGTCCCTCGCCCGCCCGGGTGTAGGCGATGGATGTGCCGTCTTTGGATGTGACAGTAGGCATGCGTAAACTCCTTGTCGTGATGCGCGGACCGCCGCGCTGCTACCAGATACAATTTGCCGAACAGGATGTTGGTTTGGTTTTCACTGTTTCCCCTGCTGGTTTCTCATTCTTGAGGAGCAGCACAATCCCGGCTATCAACGCACTCAGTCGTTCAGGACAAAGTCACTTTGCAGGAATGCGAAATCATAGGTGTTCCATGCGGCGTCGGCAGAGATGGTAGACCAGGCGATCCGCTGGGCGGCGCTCGCCGTGAGCGTAGCCTCGCCATAGACATGGGTGGTGACATCCGCGTAGATGTCCTGCGCCGGTCCTTGCACCAGTATCGCCGTCTGGGTGAGCGCCACATCGCTCGTCCACAGGGCTTGCAGGGCCATCAGGCACAGCGACCTGGTGAGTTCCTGCGCCGCGCTCACCTTAAGTGGCGTGTTGGGAACGCTCCCACCCAGCGTGATAGTTACCTGCGCGCGGGCGCGTGGGGCATCATAGGTCGTGGTCAGCGATTGTACCCCTGTGCGCCAGACGTTCAGCGACACGGCCTCGGCGAGTTGCCCCTGCGCCGTCGAGGTCGGCGCGACCTGAACCACATGCGTACCGGTTGAGTGATTTCCCCCGCTGAGCAGCGCGCGGTTCACCAGCACACCTACTGCTGCCCCAAGCACAAGCAGCAACACAAGCAGCAGCGCCAGGGACGGCGCAACAAGACGGCGCGAGAGACGCAGACGCATCAGAAGCCCCCTTTGATCCGGCGATGGCGCCACAAAGCATACTCGCCACCTGTCGGCTGATTTCTCTACAGTGTTGGCGATGCGATAGTGTCCCTGACAGGTTGGGCAGTTGGGACAATACTAGCAAGGGGAGGCATGTTGCGCCAAGAGCTGGTTGCAAAAATCCGTCAGATATGCCCCAGAGGCGGTTCAGGGTTCAGTGCCGCCGGGTTGGGAGGTAGCGGCGCAGGCGTATGTCGGTTACGCGATGTCCCGATACGGCGTCATCATTCGCGTGCGGCGCCTGTGTCCAGGCTGGGTCGGAATAGAGCGGCTATCCAGGAAGGCAAGCGCCCATGCGCAGCGTTCCGTCGGTTCCATCGCACCGAGCAAGGCCGACCAGATGCGCTCCCAGGCGCCGTCGGCTTCCCAGCGAATGAACCGTCGCCAGCAGGTGACGGGATCGCCATAGGTCGCGGGCAGATCACGCCAGCGGCAGCCGTTCCGCAGCACATAGAGGATGCCATCGAGCGTGCGCCGGTCATCGGCGCGTGGGCGACCACGACGCTGCGGAAGCGGGAGCCAGGGCTGAACGGCTGCCCACTGCCTGTCGGTCAAGTGCGCCGTCAGCGCCGTGACTTCGCGCCGTTTCATGCCGGCGGCATGCGCATGCCACAACTGCACCAGGCTTGCGTATGAGTCCTCGTAGTGGGCGACACTGGCGCGCTCGAGCAGATCGGCCTCGCCCGGCAGGATCAGGGATTGCCGCCACTGCTCACCAGCGAAGGCTTGCAGGCTCTGAAGATCGCGCCAGACCGAGACCACCACAAACTGATCACGCTGATCTGGTCGTGAGGCGCCGATCAGCGCGCTCAGGCAGCCGGGCTGGGCGCGCATCAGGGGCAGCGCATGCGCGCGACAGTGACGCTCATAGGCGCCGCGTTTGCCCGACTTGAGTTGCGCCTGAAAGACCCGCAGGATCATGGGCGCCTCCCCCGTTCACATGGTCTGTTCGCTGGCATCTGGAGGTGAGTATACCACCTCACAGACGGTGACTATTTGCCGAAGAATC
>JBDTAI010000391.1:0-5499 GCA_039924685.1 Ktedonobacterales bacterium | reverse complement strand
ATGAACCAGCCGCCGCGAACAGGAGCCGGAAACCCCTGTAGCCGTACCAGTCGTCCGGCCTGTCGTTGTCGCGATACGCCGCGCGCGCGTCCCCGGATGCGTCGTTCCACGAGCCGCCACGCAGCGTTCTACTCTCAGTGGAATTGGCGTCTTCGCGGCCATCATTCTCCCTGTAAGGATACGGCTTATAGCGGCTGCTGGTCCACTCCCGGACGTTGCCTGCCATATCCTGCGCGCCACAGGGACTGGCGCCGCTGGGATAGCGCCCTACCGGCGTGGTGGTCCCGACGCCACCCTCACTGGTGTTGCAGCGCGCCTTATCGAATCCGCCTTCCCATGGATACAGACGACTGACGCCGCGCCCAGTGTTCGCTTTGGGGTCCCATCTAGCCGCTTTTTCCCAGTGCGCCTCGCTGGGCAGCCGCCAGGGCTGGTTCGCCGCGCTGGCCAGCCAGCGCGCATAGGCCGTCGCATCCTGCCAGTTGATGCAGACGACGGGATGGGTGGGCTGCGTCTGCTGCTTCGCCCAGGTCATGGAACTACTATCTGGCGGCTCGCGCACGGCTTTGGCGCGCACAGCGCAGGCATACTCGGCCACCGTGACGGGGTGCTGGCCGATGCGGAATGAGGCTACCTCTATCGGGTAGGGTGGCGTCTCGTCATCATAGGCTTGCGGGTCGCGCGTCTTGTCGCTGCCCATCTCGAAGACCCCAGCCGCGACAAAGCACAGCGGCGGCAGGATCAGTTCAATGCCCTTCACCTCGTAGCCGCGAAAGTCGAGGTTGTAGAGCGCCATCGGCGTGAGGTATGGCGCAGGTTTGGCGCCCTGGGGCGTTGGGGCCGGGCCAGGTGTTTCCAGCGGCGGGGGCGGGGGTGGTGGCGGAGGGGGACCGACAAGCACAAGCGCGGCGGCGATCTCGTCGGCAATCTGCTCGTCCGTCTTACCCACGCCCTCTATCCAGAAGATGCCGCCGAGCAGCGTGGGAACCTCATCATTCAGCCGCACCGGCAGGATCATGCGCTCCACACCGTGGAGCATATGCGTCGCAGGCGAATTCTTCAGGAAGTTGTAGGCGCCCCACTCCTGCAGCACCCAATGCGAGGCATTGGAGGCCGTCGTCACCATCAGCACGAACGCCTGCCGCTCCCGCAGTTGGAGCGCGATCTCTTCGCCCAGGTCGTGGCCTTTCTGCGCGTTGGAAAGGTCAATCCAGGCGTTGACACCCCGCGCCAGCAACGCCCGATAGATGCGCTCACAGCGAGCATTATCGAAATGGGCATGGCTGATGAAGGCAGTGCGATAGCTGGACATGGCGATGATCCCCCTCCCCAAATCACGAGCGATGCGCGGCGCTCGCCTGAGCGATGTTGGGGATAGTATAACCCAGCCATGCAGCCAGGATCAATTGTGGATGGAGGGAGTGAACGCGCCGATCAGCAGTGTAGGGGCGTCCGGTGGGGGTGCGCGCGCCTGTTCGCTCGAGGATGATGGAGCGTTGGTGGGCGAACCGGAGGGCGGGTAAACCCGCGCCTGGGGTCGGCCTGCGGGCCGCGCGAAGGCCGCCTGCGCGGTCTGCCATATGAACAATGTGGCGCATGGCAAGCGATGTGGCGTAGCAACTGGCGCGCGGGCGCACCCTCACCTGACACCCCACAAAGCCATCCACGTTCACTCCACAGGCCGCGCAGGCGGCCTTCGCGCCCCGCAGGGGACTCTAGGCGCGGCTTCAGCCGCTGGCTCGTCGCCCACGCACAGGGCCTTCAGGCCCACTCCGTCCGTGCTCCGGCCTTTCAAGGCCGAGAGCGCCTCGCCTATCGTGCCACGAATAGTCCGGTTGACTTTGTGATGCGAAAGGCGCCATGTGAGGCGATCTGCTGGGTAAGATAGCCCTTCAACTCGCGTTGCAGGTCGTCGGTGAGCAGGCGCACATCGCCCATCGAGCGGATGTAGGCCATCAGTGGCTCAACGTCTGTCACCACCAGCCCATCCTCATAGGTGTCCAGCGTTACCGCGGGGAAGACCTGTCGCAGTTGCGCCTCGCCGTTCTCCAGCGTAAAGGCCTCGCTGAACCGTACACGCCCACCCACCTGTGGCACAAACTGCGTAAACAACGCATCAAGCTCTTTGAGATGGTCTACGCCATTGGTGGCCGCGAAAAGAGCGCCGCCGGGCCGCAACACGCGCCGTATCTGCGCCAGCGCACGCGGACGGTCCGGCACGTGGTAGAGCATATGGTTGGCGATCACGGCGTCGAAGCTGGCGTCGGCAAAGGGCAGTTCCTGCACGTCCGCCACCTGATAGGTAAAGGCGTGATCGGCGGCCGCCAGATGATCACGCGCCGCCGCGATCATGCCGTCCGAGAAATCCGCCAGCGTCACATCCCAGACTGATGGGATGCGGTCAGTGTTCTCCACCCACAGTTGCGCCGGACCGCAGCCGATCTCCAGCACAGCGCGCGGCTCCGTCGTGCCCAGCGCGGCCAGCAGATGATCGAACACCCAGCGCTGCCAGTTAGCGGGGTTGACGCTATAGTTGGCGTGCAGCGCGATACGCGCATTCAGGTTGCTCGCGTCGCGGTACTGTTCGTTGCGCAGATACGCCTGGTCGTTGGCCTGCGCCATCTTTTCTCCTCGTTCCATTGTATGCGGATGTATGCGGATGTATGCGGACACTTTGGCTCACAACATCATCCTGATAGATAGACGAATTGTGAGCGCAGCATCCAACCGCCATCTACGGACTAAAGTTCGCTTCGTTTATGCTGTAAAAAGACTGCATATGCCATCCATGACATGCTGAAGTAGCGCATTTGGCCCCTATCATCACCAGCAATGTTATGCTATACTCTCATAGAACATACATTCCACTTTGGCGGAGCGATGTAACCGCTTTTCCTGTGCGCAAACGGAATAATCAGGTGACGCCGAGGCAGAAACAACTTCCTTTCAACCCACCTTTCCCACATCACTCAGACCAACTGAGACGCGCCACACAGCGCCACAAAGGAGCAGATGATGGCTCAGAACGACACCCAAACCAGCAAACCAGCATTCCCGCAGAACTGGCAGATCGCGGCGGACTTTGATCCAAATGCGCACCTGATGCAGCTCAAAGGCCGCGACTACATGAACGTGCAGAATCGGCTGCTCTGGTTCATCCGCGACCAGCGCGTGTTCATCAGCGCCGGACTTGCCACAACATCCTATGCTATTCAGACCGAACTGGTCGAGATTGACCGTGAGAAGGGATGGGCGCATTTCCGAACGATGGTGCGCGATGTGCTTGGCAATGAAGCAACCATGTATGGCTCAGAGTCGGCGCATGACTTCGGTGACTACGCTGAAAAGGCAAGTACGAAGTCGCTTGGCCGCGCGCTGCTTGCGCTTGGCTATGGCACAGCCTTCGCGCCGGAGATGGATGAGGGTGAGCGTGTGGTGGATGCGCCGGTCGAGCGCCGCGCGGTGGCCCCAGCGCGTGTCACACGCCCAACCGCTGTGCGCCCGCAGCCACAACCAGCCGCCAGCGTCTCTGAACAGCCACAACCAGTGGCGGCGAAGCAGCCAGCCACGATGAACAACGTCGCCAGCGATGCCGCCAGCAACGAGCCAGAGGCCAGTGAGCAGCAGATGGTCAGCATCCGCAAGCTCTGCGCCGCGCTCAACAAGCCGGAGCCAGAAACGGCGCTCACCTACAATCAGGCTCGCCAGATCATCACGCAACTCAGCGGCGAATATCAGCGCGCCCGCCGCGCCAGCTAACCCGCCCCTCACAGGAAGCGCCTCTGCCCCTCGCCACGCAGGAGAGGGCTTGGGGTGAGGTCCATCCCGCACACGACCGCCTGCCCATCACTCAGATCGGCTGGCGGTCGTTTATTTGACATTCGCATTATGCTGCATTACTCTAGCATGACGCTGTTGGCATCATGAACTCTATCAGCCAGCTTGCCAGAGGCGCCGTCTCCCACTGAGATCTACTGGACAAACGGGGGATAATGTGAATATTCAGATTCGTTTATGATACCTTTCAACGTATACGAGAGAGGGAAGCAGCGTGCGCCGAGCGCGCGTGATCACGCGCACAGCAACTTGACCTGTTGCTGGTTGCCACGTTGTGAGGGGGAAGACTGTGGTGGATCTATCGGCGCTAGCGACGCTGGCTGGCATGACCGTCGGCGCGTATATCCTCGATGAACTGGCGCAGAGCAGCGAGTTGGGCGCGCTCTATCTGGCCCACCGACAGGGAGAAAGCGGCGTCTTCCAGGTGCGGTTGCTGGCGACCGACGCTGCCCAGCGACCCGATACCCGTAGCGCCTATCTTGCGAACTTCGAGCGGCAGGCGCGCCAGCTTGCCTCACTGCAACACCCCTATCTGCTGCCGCTGGTGGATTTTGGGGTTGTGCGCGGCATTCCCTACCTTGTCTGGCCCCATCTGCCCTTACGTCCATTGAGTGCGCGCCTGGAACAGAGCGGGCCGCTTGACCTACTCACCATCGGGCGCTATCTCGATCAGATCGCCGCCGCCCTGGAATATGCGCGTGAACGCGACATGCTGCACCTCAACCTCAGCGCAGCCTGTGTTTTCATCCAGCGCGACGGACGGCTGCTGGTGGCTGATCTGGGGGTGCGTCCGCTGATCGACCTGGGACGCTCCAACGCCGAGCAATACGCCATCAGTGATCCTGGCGAGGCATGCGCTCCCGAACAATTGCTACATCAGATGGTTGACGCCTCTACAGATGTTTATGCGCTCGGTCAGTTGCTCTTCGAGATGCTCGCCGGGCGTCCGCTCTACGATGGCCCCACCCGCCAGATCATCGCCCAGCAACACCTGCGCGGCTCGGCTGTCCCATCGCTCGGCATGGTGCGGCACGACCTGCCGCCGACGCTTGATGACGTTCTGGCCCGCGCGCTGGCCCGCAACCGCCGTGAACGCTATCAGCGCATCGGCGCGCTGGCGAACGCATACAATAGTCTGGTAGCGCCCAATAATCCAGCGCGTGTCCCCTTCGTGAATGCCAGCATAGCGGCAAGTGGTCGCCTGAGTAACCGCCCATTGCCCACAGACCTGGCGGCCCAACCATTCGATTTGCAAACCGGCGAAACCAGCGTGGTGGCGCAACGGCGCACCAGCATCGGGCTGATCGCGCTGGTCGCCGTGCTGCTCGTCGTCCTCGTCGGCGGCGGGCTTGCCTACTTTGCCATCCAGAGCCAGTCTGCGTCACACGTCGTTACGGCGCAGATCAGCTTCACCGACGCATCCGGTACAGCGCCGGGACACTCAAATGGTGTACAAATTACCCTGCACAACGCGCCTGCGCCGCCAGCGGGCAACCACTATGTCCTCTGGTTAATTGATGACCAGCATGAAACCGTCTATAACCTCGGCTCGCTGGTTCAGCAGCAGGGTGTTTTCACACTGGCATCCAATGCGGCGCCAGCACAGGGAGGCGATCTGCTGGCGCTGGGCGACCGGTTGGAAGTCACTCAGGAACATAGCAC
>JBDTAI010000390.1:0-7097 GCA_039924685.1 Ktedonobacterales bacterium | reverse complement strand
CGTAACGGCCTCGCCAGGAGCCGTTGCCTGCGTCTGTGCAGATGCCGCTTCCCATTCGGGCGACGCCTCGCGTTGTGGCGTTGCCGAACGACCCGACGCGCCTACCCCGCTACCGCCAAATGTCGGGCGCTGGCTACTATTGCCCCAACTGCCGCCGTTATTACTCCCACTCCCGTTGCGGCCCGCTGGCGTGAAGGGACGCAAAGAATCAGTGTGCCCGCTGCCATTTGGTGTTGGCACGCCTGCGCCGCCGGTCTGGCGCTGGGCGCGCTGGTGGGTCAGACTCATCAGCTCGTGGGGTATCTCGTCGAGGAAGCGTGACGCCTCCATCATCGAGCTGCCGCCATAGAACGAGCGGCGGAAGGCGCGCACCAGGTAGAGCCGCTTCATGGCGCGCGTGATGCCCACATAGGTCAGCCGCCGCTCCTCCTCCAGTTCCTGCTGGCTCTCCAGTGAGCGCGAGTGCGGCAAGATGCCCTCCTCCATGCCCACCAGAAACACGACGGGATACTCCAGTCCCTTTGCCGCATGCAGGGTGATCAGCGTGATCGCGTCCTGTTCCCCTTCAACCGGTCGCCCGTCCTCACCGTTGGCGGTGGTGTCGGCGCCACCCACCAGCGCCACCTGTTCGAGGAAGAGCGCCAGCGCTGTTGCGGGGTCAATCGCGCCGTAGTCCTCGGCCACGCGCCGCAGTTCCAGCACGTTGTTCCAGCGTTCCTCACCCTCCTTCGTGCCATCGCGCAACTCCGCCGCATAGCCGCTCTGCGCTAGCAGAAAGTCGATCAGGCTGGGTAGAGGCTGCTCGCGGGCAAGCTCACGCAGACCACTGATCAGATGCGAGAAGCCGGTGAGGGCGCGTTTGCCCGCCGTCGCAAGAGTTGGATGCGCCTCGATCTGCGCCAGCGCATCCAGCGACGTGTAGCCCTGCGCGCGCGCCCAGTTCATGAACTCGCTGAAGGTCTTGGGACCAATCTTGCGCTGTGGCACGTTGATGATGCGTTCCAGCGCCGCTGCGTCGAGTGGATTGTAGAGCAGGCGCAGATAGGCCAGCACATCCCGTATCTCTTTGCGCTCATAGAACTTGCGGCTGCCCACCACCACATACTTGACGCCGCCACGCATACACTGTTCTTCCAACGCGCGTGACTGGGCGTTGGTGCGATACATCACCGCGATGTCTTTGAGCTGCGCCTGTCCGCGTCCCACCAGCCGCCGTGCCTCGTTGACGACGAAGCTGGCTTCCTCCTCCTCGTTGTAGGCTTCGTGCAGCGTGATCTTCTCGCCGCCCAGTCGCTCGGTCCACAGCCGTTTGTCCTTGCGTCCGGTGTTGCGCTTGACCACGCCCTGCGCCGCATCGAGGATCACCTGGGTGGAGCGATAGTTCTGTTCGAGCAGCACCACCTTGGTCGTTGGGAAGTCGGTCTGGAAGTCGCGCACCACCTGGGGGATCGCCCCGCGCCAGGCGTAGATCGACTGGTCATCGTCGCCCACCGCGCAGATATTCTGGTGGCCGGGTGTCTCCGGTGTGCCACCTGCCAGCAGCCGCACCAGTTCGTACTGCGCCTTGTTGGTGTCCTGGAACTCGTCTACATGGAGGTAGCGGTAGCGCCGTTGATACTGGCGCAGGATGTCGGGATTGCGCCGCCAGAGTTGGTAAGTCAGCAGGATCAGGTCGTCGAAGTCTACGGCATTGCGCTCACGCAGCACCTCGTTGTAGCGTTTGTAGACGCGGGCAGCGATCTCTTCCATGTACTTGTTGACCTGCTCGGCGTACTGGATGGGCGAGAGAAGTTCGTTCTTGGCGCGCGAGATGTGGCTGTGGATGGCGCGGGGGTTGAACTGCTTGCGGTCGTAGTTCATCTCTTCGAGTACGCTCGCCACCAGCTTGAGCTGGTCGTCGTCGTCATAGATGCTGAAATTGCCATCAAGGCCGAGCAGATCGCGCGTGGCCTCGCGGCGCAGCACACGCGCGCAGATCGAGTGGAAGGTGCCAACCACCAGATCGCGCGCATCGGAGCCGATCAGCTTGCCCAGCCGATCCTTCATCTCGTGCGCCGCCTTGTTGGTGAAGGTGACGGCGAGGATGTTCCACGGCAGTACGCCCTGCACCTGCGCCATGTACGCGATGCGATGGGTGATGGTTCTGGTCTTACCACTGCCCGGTCCCGCCAGCACCAACAACGGCCCATCCGTGGTAGTCACGGCCTCCTGCTGGGGCGCATTCAGCCCACGCAGCAGCGCCCCGATGGCGTCGAGTCCGTTTCCTTCGCCAGAAATGTGGGAGGAGGTGTTGGCGTCGTCGGTAGGCAGCGTCATAGGGCGGCATCCTTATTGAGAGATGTACTTCGGTTTGGTCAGCCGTTCTATTGTACCGCATGAGGGGCAAGGCGACGATGTGTTGGGGCAGACTGGCCGAAAGTGGCTGGATTGGGTAGTCCAAACGTCGTGAGACTGTGGTACACTATGATGAGATGGCGTGCGATCTGCTTTGGCTTTGGCGTGGTGACGCGCTGGTA
The DNA here is from genome assembly GCA_039924685.1 of Ktedonobacterales bacterium. Taxonomy (GTDB): domain Bacteria; phylum Chloroflexota; class Ktedonobacteria; order Ktedonobacterales; family JADMIN01; genus JBDTAI01. The sequence continues at coordinate 4,581 of JBDTAI010000390.1, read as the reverse complement.
GCCCAGGTAACCACAGCAAAACAGCGAGTGACGCGCCATTCAGGAACACGAAACGCATATGTGAGTAGTGTGTGTACAGGCACACCGCAGAAAGGAGCGCGCAGATTTGGGAATGGCAGAAGGCCCCCATCTGCGAAAACGTTAAGCGTGAGTGAGATTATCATCAAAGACGGCGACTCGTTCGAGGCCGCTCTGAAGAAGTTTACCCGCCGGGTACAGCAGGATGGCCTGCTCTCTGAGGCAAAGCGCCGCCAGCACTACGAGCCACCCAGCGTGAAGCGCAAGCGCAAGGCCGACGCCCGTGAGCGCAAAGCTCGCAAGGCGCGTCTGAAGGCCGCCGCTCAGGGTCTCTAGTCCGCGAGCGCCCTGCCAGATCAACGCAGATCACGGCAGATCACGGCAGATTGCAGCGTAGCCCAGCAGCATCCAGGCGCCAGTCGTTCGCGGCGAGAAACATCCTTCCCGCCCCACTTCAGGAGCGCCGATTATGACTATCCCCGCATACACCAGTGTCAGCCGATCAGGCAGACTCCCACGATGAGGAGCGCCCGGTCGGCTTTCGGTGTATGGTCTTCATTTACTGCTCGGAGCCTTGTCCTGTAACATACTGGACAATGTATTCAAGGACAGCATCCTTTTTAGAGCAGTTCTTCGGCTTCGTGCCAGGGTTGCGCTGCTCGACAAGCGACACTGCCCCCTTGAGCGCGGTCAGCGAATACCCATCCAGCGCCAACGGTAGCTGCTCAATCCCATAAAGTTGCAGCAGGATGTAGGGATCGAGCGGGCCATAGGGATTGAACTTGGATTCGTCAAATGTCCCTACTGGTGTGAGGTTGGGATGCTCCGGCATCTTTTTGCGGCGAGTAGAAGGCTCTGTTACCTTGCTCTTCTTGACAGAGGCAGATCGCTCATAGAGTACGCGGATATGTTTGGCGAAGTCGCTGTTATGACCCGCCTCGTCAGCGGCGGCTTCGGCAAGAGCGATGGTGAGCCGCCTTAGTTCGTTGGGTTTGACAACACCCAGGCCAAGCGCCTCACAGAGCCTGCGTGTCGCCAACACACTGCGCTCCTGATCGGTCATGGAGTGGGTTGTGGGTGTGGCGTCAAGGACTGCTGACATAGCCTAACATCTCCTCCACGACTGCCGAGTAGGCCGATCCTGCCCGACTGGATGTTTTCATGGCCGTTCTCTCAATAGTAATATCAGTCGGAATCTTTTGCGCAAAGTCACGACTATTTCTTTCTACGAATATCTGGCGGAGTTGGCCAATCGTACTGTTTGACACGACATCATCGTTCCAATGCGTCACAACACAGCCGAGTAGCACTGCCTGACGATCCATTAGCGCCGACATCGCATCGAGCGTGCTCAGCATATTGAGCGTTCCTGCAATCGAAGAGGGATGGGCATGCGCAGGGGCAATGACGTAATCGGCGACAGCCAGCGCGTAACGTATGTATGAAGAAATGGCAGGTGGCGTATCGAGGATGATCCAGTCGAACGCCTGATATGCTCTCGGTTCTGGTGAGCCGAAACTATCATAGACATCGGCGACGAAGCGTACCTCCGCTTCAGGGTTGCCCATACCACCTGTATCGAGAAAGCGCAGATCAGGATGCGCCGGAAGCAGCCACATATTCTCATAGTCGGTCTGGCGAACAGCCTGGGAGAGAGGGTATTCACCCGCAAGACAGCCTGTGAAGTGCGGCTTCGTGATGGCGGCAGCTTCCGATCCCAGGAAATGCTCACTCAGATTGGCTTGGGCGTCCATATCAACCAGCAGCACGCGCAGCCCTTTCTGCGCCAGCACATATGCTACAAAGCGCGCTGTTGTGGTCTTGCCGACGCCGCCTTTGTTGTTGGCGACTGTCAGCACGCGCGTCTTTGGCGCCTTGTTGGACTCATTCTCACCTGCTCATCCTGTATCGCAAGTGGCTGGCAAGCGTTACGTTTGCGTCAACATGTATCTGTCCTGCCATATCATAATACGATATATCGAATTGTGCAAGGCGCATGCCACATCACGCGATATGTCAGAACACATGAGGAACCGGCGAGCGGATCGCAGGTCGCACACGAGATGGCGGCGCTGCTGCGCGTCGGCGCTGCCCTGATCACCACCCACGACCCGCTCGTGGTATCCCAGGCCAACCGCGTCGTCAGGATACAGGATGGGCTGTTGCGTTGGAGTCGGCGGCATGATCACTGGCGTGATTGTCGGCGTGATTGTCGGCGTGGTTCGCAGCGTGACCATTATGGCTGGCTGACGGCGCCTGCGCCCCATCCTCGCTGTCACCCTCATCCAAATTCAGAATGGGGTTGGCCCGACAGCCCGGTCGTGGCGCTGTTGGCCGCAACCGCTCCACTGACAAGCGCGTCCTGCGGGTAGATCGTCTGTTTGCCGCGTAGCAGCGAGGCGGCAGGCGCGCTCGGGCACATCGCCGCCGAGACATAGAACACCAGATGCAGCCCATCCATGAACGGGGCTGAACTCAACTCATGTCAACGTTATCATAGTGAAGAGCGCACGGTGGTAGCTGAGGAGGGAAACACAGCACACCGGACAGGGCGTCGTGAGCCTGTCAGTGGAGGTTCAGTGGAGGTTCAGTGGAGGTTCACGAGTGGTTCAGTGTGATGGGGTAGCCAGCGGCAGGGCGCACCAGAAGGTTGAGCCTTTGCCGGGCGCGCTCTCGACGCCGACATGCCCACCATGCAGCGTGATGATCGTCTTGCTGATGTAGAGGCCGAGGCCCAGCCCGACGCCGGAGCCACTCATCACCTCCACACCTGGCGCGCGATGGAAGCGTTCCCAGATGTCCACCTGTGCCTCTGGCGGCAGGCCTGGCCCGAAATCGCGCACCCGCACCTGCGCCTGATGGGCGTTCACCCGCACGGACACCTGCACCGGCTGTTCGGCGGGGGAGTATTTGAGGGCGTTGGTGAGGAAGTTGGTGATCACCTGACGCACGCGATCCGCATCGCCCAGCACAAATGTCTCATGAGCAGGAGTCTTGAGCGTGATCACACGGTCTGGTGCGTTTACCTGTTGCTCTACAATGCACTCCTGTGTCAGCGCGTTCAGGGCGACGGGCGCGATGCGCAGTTCAAGGCGCCCCTCCTCGATGCGCGAGACATCCAGCAGATCGGTGACAAGCCGCTCCTGGCGCAGTTCCGCCTCCACAGTGCGTGTGAGCATCTGGCTCAGCGTGGTCAGAGTGGTTAGGGTTTTGGCAATGATGGCATGGCTGGTAGCGTCGTTGGTAGCGTCGTTGGTGATCGCAGTGAGGTCACCGAGTATGCGGTTGATCCTGCGGCTGGCCAGTTGGACATTGCTCTTGATGGTGGTGAGCGGCGTGCGCAGTTCATGGCCGGCCACACCCAGAAACTCATCCATGCGCCGGTTGGCCTCCTGCAAGGCCAGCGCCTGTGCCTGTGCCTGCGCACGTTCGCGCAGCAGCCGTTCACGTTCGAGCACCACAGCGCCGAGTTGCGCCACGGCGCCGGCGAGCGCGACCTCATCGGCGGTGAAGTCATGGGGTGGGCCGCCGTAATCAAGCGAGAGCAAGCCGACCACTTGATCGCCGATGCGCATGGGAGCGGCAAGCGATGTGGTAATGCCATACGGATTGGGCAATTCGTTCAGCGGTGGTTTGGTCATGTCAATGATTAATACTTCGCCCGCGCGAAAACGCGCCAGCTCGGCGGGATCGCCGCCATCGCCCAAACGGATACCCTGCGCTTCCAGTGCGCGTTGTTCCGCCCACCACTGCCGTTCCTGGTCTGGCGGTAGCCCCACCACCGCTGTTGCGCGCAGGTGTTCGGTTTGCGGCTCGACCGCAATAATGCCCACCCGTGTGCAGCCCAGCACGCCACAGGTGAGCGCCGCCAGCCGTTGCGCAATGGCGTTTTCAGGCGCCTGCTGCTCATCGGTCATCGCAGCGTCTATGCTGTTCGCGTCATCTGTGGCCTGGGCGCCGCTCGCCAGATGGTCAACCGGTGGCGCGCTTGCTGGTGTTACTGTCGCTTCAGAGAATGCCTCTGCGGCGCTATGATCGTGAGGTAGCTCAACCAGCATGGCGGCCATCGCCAGCAAGGCGGAAAGCGTTTCAGAGGTGCGCGCCTCGAGCTGGCGGCGCCGTGTTACATCGCGGTAGACGATCACGGCTCCGGTGATCGCGCCCTGCGCATTGTGTAGTGGCACACCAGTAGCGTTGAGCCAGATGTCGCGCCCATCACGGTCCCGATAATAGACATCTGGGGCAGAGTCATCGGTGAACACCTCACCGCGTAATACACGCAAGGCGGGCCATTCGTCGTCGGCCAGGCGATGCCCTTCGCGTGTATAGAGCGCGAAGCCCGCCACGCGCTCACGAATGACCTGGCTTGTCCAGTTCGGCGCGGCGGTGGCGCCATATAGGGCAAGCGCAGCGCTGTTACGGTGTGTGATCCTGCCCTGGGCATCAAACACCACCACTGCATCCGGCATGCTGTTGAGGATAGTTTCCAGTTCGATTGACGAGGCTTCCGCTGCGGCGCGAGCCTGTTCAGATGCCTCGTGCGCCTGTGCGCTGTCAATCGCC
>JBDTAI010000389.1:0-5022 GCA_039924685.1 Ktedonobacterales bacterium | reverse complement strand
GCGGGCACGGCTGATGTCGGCCATGCTATCGCGCACATCACCAGGGCGTGCGGGCTGGTAGTCGGGCTGGCAGGGAACACACAGCAGTTCACTGGCGGCGCGCAGGATCGCGTTGAGCGAGATGCGCTCGCCCCCGCCGATGTTGATCGCCTTGCCCACGGCGTCGGGCGCGGTCGCTGCCAGCAGGTTCGCCCGCACGACGTTCTCGATATAGACAAAATCGCGGGTCTGTTCGCCATCGCCATAGACGCTGGGTTGACGCAGCGCCAGCAGCGCCGTCAGAAAGCGTGGGATCACCGCCGAGTATTCGGAGTCGGGATTCTGGCGCGGCCCAAAGACATTGAAGTAGCGTAGCGCCACCGTCTCGACGCCATAGAGCGAGGTGGCGACAGCGCAGAGGTGTTCGCCGGTCAGCTTGTGAACGGCGTAGGGCGAGATCGGCGCGGGCGGCATATCTTCACGCTTGGGCTGTTCCGGCGCATCGCCATAGATCGCCGACGACGAGGCGAAGACCACCCGGCGCACACCAGCCGCGTGCGCGGCGGTCAGCACGTTCTGCGTGCCATTAATGTTGACAGCCAGCGTGCCGACCGGATCGGCCACCGAGACGGCCACGGAGGCTATCGCCGCGTGGTGGAAGATAACCTCCACACCCTCGGCAGCGCGCCGCACGGTATCTGCGTCGCGGATGTCGCCTGAGAGCAGTTCATAATGGCCCGCGCTGGACTGTTGCGCCGCCGTAAGCGCAGCGAGGTTGGCATTGTTGCTGGTCGTCAGGTTATCCAGCACACGCACAGACGCGCCGCGCGCCACCAGCGCCTCGGCGATATGCGAGCCGATAAACCCCGCGCCCCCCGTCACCAGATACCGCGCCGTCATGTTCTTGCCCTCTAGTTCTACCTCACGCCCCAGCCCCCGTAGTATAGCAGTCCCATGCGCCGCTGCACAGTTCCACAGGACCGCCAGAAGACCGCCGAACGCGTATAACAGGGTGTCTATGATGATAACGCTTTGATGGCGGATTGCTGTGAGCGGCGTCACACCCTCCACAGTTACGCGCTATGTTCCTCCGTAACGGCGCTGCCAGTGGCAGCCATCAGTGGTATGTCGTTTTTGCCAAAGGCCCAGGGCGGCGGATACTATGGCATAGCCATACAAAACCAGTGTGACCGATACCGGCAACCAGTATCACACGCTCTATAGCGCCGATAGAGGCGCAACCTGGAACATACTGCCTGCATTCAATCTTCACTCAGCACAGGGGCCAATACGCAACGACACCACTGTGAGCTATCAGCCGATCCTCAGCCCTGATGGCGCCGTGCTGGCCTCGGTGGAAATTGCAGTGAATGGTGGCAACGCCTATGAGATGCTTGCCATCCGGCGGGGCGGCGCTACGTCCACATGGTGGCTCAATGCGCCAGGTCGTGGCGCCGATCCCGCATCTGTCGCGCGCATGTCACAGGGCGCGATCATCTGCTACGGATATGGTACACTCGGCGCCAACCCCAGCTCCGATGCGAACTCAGTTTTCGCCTACCTGCCGCTACCGTAACGGCAACGTGTGATCGCATAACAGAACAGGCGTCCACCAGACGCCCCTGCGGCATTGCCGCGCACAAATAAGCCCCTCTCCCGTGGGAGAGGGGTTGGAGGGTGGTCTTGCCTACTCTACGGTCACCGATTTGGCGAGGTTGCGCGGCTGGTCCACATCGCAGCCGCGCGCCACGGCGACTTGATAGGCCAGCAGTTGTAGCGGCACGACCGTGGTGAGCGCGTCCAGTTCCTCCGGCGCGCGTGGCACGTAGATCACAGCGTCGGCGTGGCGGGCAATCTCGGTGTCGCCCTCGCTGGCGAATGCCATCACCCAGGCGTCGCGGGCGCGGGCCTCCTGGATGTTGCTCACCACCTTTTCATAGACACCACTGGCGGTGGCAATCGCCACCAGCGGCGTCTGGCGGTCGAGCAGGGCGATGGGGCCATGCTTCATCTCGCCCGCCGGATAGCCCTCCGCATGCACATAGGAGAGTTCTTTGAGCTTGAGCGCGCCCTCCAGCGCCAGCGGATAGCCCATGCCACGCCCGATGAAGAGGCAGCTTGTGCTCTCGGCCAGCTTTGCCGCCATCGCTGCCAGCGTCGTTGCGCCCGCGCCCGACATCACTTCGAGCGTGCGGCGCAATCGTTCGGGCGTATCCAGCAGGCCATCCAGCAGTTCGCGCGCCCGTGCCTCAGCCAGCGCGCCATTGCGCCGCCCCTGCCAGATACCGAACAGGAGCAGCACAGCGATCATCGTCACAAAGGTCTTGGTGGCGGCGACGCTGATCTCTGGTCCGGCGCGCAGATAGAGCGTGGCGTCGGCGCTGCGGGTGATGGCGCTGTCTACCACGTTGGTGAGCGCAATCACGGGCGCGCCGTGTTCACGCGCCAGCCGGGTCGCCGCCAGCGTATCCGCCGTCTCGCCCGATTGACTGAGCGCGATGCAGAGCGTGTCGGGGCCGACCACAGGATCAGCGTAGCGATACTCCGAGGCGATGGCGATCTCGACGGGCAGGCGCGTCCAGCGTTCGAGGGCATAGCGCGCGATCATCGCCGCGTGGATCGAGGTGCCGCAGCCCAGGATCACGATACGGCGCACCGTGTCGAGCCGACCGGAGGCGGCCAGGTCGTCGAGTTCGCTGAGGGCTAGCGTTGGCGCCGGTTCGCGCGTGACGATGCGCTCCAGCAGCGCCCGATGGATCGCATCCGGCTGCTCGGAAATCTCCTTGGCGAAGTAGTGGGAGTAGCCACCCTTTTCCGCCGCTTCCAAATCCCAGTCAACGTGACGTGGCGCGCGGGTGACGGGCTTGCCATCGAGCGTGGTGAGGGTGACGCTGTTGCAGGTGATCTCGGCCATCTCGCCCTCGTCGAGCGGAATCATGCGGCGGGTGTGGCGCAGGATGGCGGGCATATCGGACGCCAGGAAGTTTTCATCCTCACCCAGCCCGACGATCAGCGGACAGTTGAGCCGCGCGCCGACGATGCGCCCCGGATGGTGGCTGCTGGCAATCACCATCGCATATGAGCCGGTGACGCGCTGCAACGTGCGCCGCACCGCCTCTGCCAGATCGTCGGTTTCACGCAACTGATCCTCGATCAGATGAGCGATGGTCTCGGTGTCGGTCTCGGAGCGGAAGGTGTGGCCCGCCGCCAGCAGTTCGTCGCGCAACGCGGCATAGTTTTCGATGATGCCGTTGTGTACGACGGTGACGGCGCCGGTGCAATCGCTGTGGGGATGGGCGTTGTCGTCGTTGGGGCGCCCGTGGGTGGCCCAACGGGTGTGACCGATGCCCAGTGAGCCGCCTGGCTCATAGGTGGCGACAGCGGCGCGCAGGTTTTTCAGCTTGCCAGCCGTCTTCTGAATCTGCAATTCGCCGCTGCTGGAAAGAACGGCGATTCCAGCGGAGTCATATCCGCGATATTCGAGTCGCTGGAGCCCCTCCAGCAGGATCGGGGTGGCGCGCTGGGCGCCAACATACGCGACGATGTCGCACATAGCTGGCATTGCCTCCTGTGGTTGTATGCGACGCCAACGGTCATGTCCTGGCCCGACAGTCACCCACCGGTTTTGCCCATGACCTTATCAGGGCGCTGGCGTTACCCGCCCTGGAGGCTCCCCGCTGACACTCCGAACGGCCTCCACCTCGTCAACTGGTCCCCCTCCACGGTCCAGTCCATGCGCTACTCGTACCGCGACAATAGGTGTGTTGGGCGCCCGCATGCGATCAGGTCGCACCGTGCGCTGGGCATGTATGCCCGCGATCCCACATTTCCGCTCTCGGCCCCCAAAGGGCCGGAGCACGGACGGGGGGAGGGCCTGAAGGCCTGCGCACACAGGAGCCTATGTGTAGAACGCGCCACCGTCGCACAAGGCAACAGGGCGCCGCACATCCGGCGACATCGCCGGAATGGCTCCGACACCTCCGACACACTGCGGATAGTATACACGATCATTGCGTCGTCTGCCAGACGCCGCTACGAAAGGCGCCTGGGTGTTTGTACTGGCAGGAAGGGCGCCGCGATGGTCGGTCACGACGCCACCAACCTTATAGTTTTGATCGCATGGTGTACAGGTTGGCATAGACGCCGTTCAGGGCGAGCAGTTCTGCATGCGTCCCCTGTTCGGCGATGCCATTGTCAGATAGCACCACGATGCGCTGGGCGTTGCGGATCGTGGAGAGGCGATGGGCGATGACTAGCGTAGTACGGTTGCTCGCCAGCTTCTCCAGCGAATCCTGCACGGCTTTTTCGCTCTCGTTGTCCAGCGCGCTCGTCGCCTCATCGAAGATGATGACCGGCGGATTCTTGAGGAAGACGCGCGCGATGCTCAACCGCTGCTTCTGTCCGCCTGAGAGCTTGACGCCGCGCTGGCCAATATCCGTATCGTAGCCATCCGGTAGCGACGAAATGAACTCATGCGCATGCGCCTGTTTGGCTGCCGCGATGATCTCGTCCCGGCTGGCGTCGAGCTTGCCATAGCGGATATTGTCTGCAACGGTTCCGGCGAACAGATAGACATCCTGCTGGACAATACCAACCTGCTGGCGCAACGAGCGCATGCTGACAGCGCGGATGTCGCGCCCATCCAGCAGAATGGCGCCCGTTGTCACATCGTAGAAACGCGGAATCAGCGAACAGAGCGTGGTTTTGCCCACGCCCGATGACCCAACAAGGGCCACATATTCGCCCGCCTGTATCTCCAGCGACAGATGCCTCAGCACATCCGCCTGCCCCTCTTTATACTGGAAGCTGACATCCCGGAACTGCACACAACCCTGAACATTCGTCAGCTCAACCGCATTGGGCGCGTCTTGCAGGTCAGGAGCCAGCTCCAGAATTTCCATGAACCTGTGAAAGCCGGTGACGCCCTCCTGATAGAGCCTGCCAAAGTTGACGAGCTTCTCGATGGGGGCGATCAGGATGCTGACGCAGAGCAGATACGTCACCAGATCGGCCAGGGTCAGCGAGGCGTGAAGAATGGCGGCG
>JBDTAI010000388.1:0-3605 GCA_039924685.1 Ktedonobacterales bacterium | reverse complement strand
GGGGATGTCGGGGTAGAGTCGCCGTAGCGCCAGCACCGTCAGGTAGCCAAGCAGTGGCACAAGCACGATGAAAGGCAGCGTGACAAAGGTGATCTCCTGGCCGTTGCTGGTGAAGCCCAGCGCCCGTGCCAGCCACAACAGCGGCGCCATCAGCACAATGCTGAAGGGCGGGTTGAAGTTGGGGTATGTGCTGGTCAGCCCACTGCCGCGCACGGCGTACATATGCCATATTTGCCCGCGCAGGATGTAGTCCGCCGACTTGAAGAAGAAGTTGGTGAGGTCGCTATCCTCGATGCTGTTGATGGCGCGTGTGCCGCGCACGATGGACGTGATGCCGATCAGCAGCGAAGCCGCCGTCACCAGCGGATACGCCCAGCCTGGCAATCGAGTCGGTTGTGTCGCGCCAGCTACCGCGCCTGTTCCCCGCTCACCCCCGAATCGCATGCTCTCTCCCAACTCCTCGCTCCGCTGACGGCGCTCTGGCGGTATCCTGAAACGCTTCTCGTTCTTTGTAAGGCTGCGAGGTATAGCTCCGGTATAGCTGCGACGCCCATGAGACGTCGTTCAGAGCGAGTGTAGCATATTCCTCCACGTTACGCCTATCAGATAAGCTCTTTGGTATGCGTGTGACGGCTGGCGGCCCTGAATGGCTGGAGCATGGGCGAGAATACAAAAGCCCTCTTCCCGATGGCAGGAAGAGGGCCAGTGAGCAATGGCGCCGGGGGCAGCGGTCATCCCCAGGGAAGTTGTGGCAGCCGCTCAGCCAGCGAGCGCCGCCAGTCGGCGTACACACTGGCGCGGGCAAACCAGGTGATGCCCGCCGAGACCACCAGCGCCGCCCCCACCCAGACGCCCCAGGCGATCTGCTCAGGTCCGGGCGAGAGCAGCAACTGCACGAACTGCGGTAGCAGGCGGAGCGCTACCGATGGCGCCATCAGCACCGTGTTGATCGAGAAACCTGCGTAGGCCCATACGATCAGTGCGGCGCCGATCACCGCCAGCGCCGTCAGCCGACGTGGACCAACTGAAACAGCAGCCCCACTCAACCAGCCGATCCAGCCGGGTTGCGGAGGCGCCGTTACTGGTTTGAGCGCGCGTACACCTTCGATCTGACGAATGGCATGGCGCGCATGACGGCGGGCGCGTTTCTGGCGGGCGCGGGCAGCCTGGCTAGCCTTCTCCGCCTCATAGGCGGCGATGCGCCTCATAGTCTGCTCTGTCAGCGCAGGTGGTTCTGGCGCCGATTCCAGCCCCTCCACCGACGCGCCGATCATTTCGAGCATACGCAATTCAGCGCAACAGGCGGCGCAGCCATAGAGATGTTGCTCCAGTGGCATCAGGGAGCGCGGGTCAAGACGACGATCTACATAGAGATGAAGTCGCTTGATTGCCTGTGAGCATTTCATTCCGCTGTCCCCCCAGCGGGAGCCTTACGCCCCCGTTCATCATCGAAGCTCTGTTGGTTTGTCTGTTCGCGCGCGAAGTCAAAGACGGTGCGCAGATTGGCTTCGAGGCCAGATCGCCACTCTTCAGCGCGCGCCCACCCCTCATCACGCGCGCGGCCAAAGTCACGCTCAAAGTCTTGCAGCCGCTCTTTGAGCAGCGCCCGCGCTCTGAAGAGTTGCGTCTTCACGGTGCCAATGGGAACGCGCATCACCTCAGCCATCTCTTCATAGCTCAATTCTTGCAGGTGGCGCATCATCAGGGCGGCGCGATACTTCGGCGGCAGATTGGCGATCTCGTGGCGCACCAGTTCGCGCATCTCATGTTCGGCGTCCTGCGCATGGCGGGCGCTCATCAGTTGGGCGGGCTGTTGCGCGCGGGCAGAGGTCTCGGCCAGTTCGGTCTGCACGGCGCGGTCGCGTTTGCGGACCTCAGCAACTTTCAGGCAGTGATTATAGGTGATGCGATAGAGCCAGGTGGCGAAACGCGCCTCTTCACGGAAGTTGCGTAGCCCCTGCCACGCCGCCAGAAACGCCTCTTGCGTCGCCTCACTGGCGTCTTCGGGATCGCGCAGCATGCGCAACGCCAGTTGATAGACCTGCCCCTGGTGCAGTCGCACCAGCATAGCAAAGGCATCCTGATCGCCAGCGCGGGCACGGGTGATCAGCGTCACCTCCTCGCGTGATGCTGTGCGCGCATGCTCACTGGAGGATTCGGTGCGTGGCAGCGCCACGCCATCCAGTCTCGCCACATGAAGCAACGAATCGCTCAACGAATTGTTCAATGATGTACCAGCCCACTCCTCGGCGCCTGCAATCTCCGTGTTGCCGGAGCCGTCGCCAGAAAAGCCACTCGACGCATTTTGGGATATGCTCGCCGAAATGCTGCTTGAGATGCTCGATGCGCGTGGTGCGCGTGTCGTATGTGATTGGAGAGGAGTACGCGCAAAAATGTTTCCCAGGTTCACGCTGCCTCCATATCGCATGGTATCGGCTCTCCAGGTGAATGGCGCCCTGGAGAGGTGTTTGCGACCGTCACTGCCCGCTTACGCTGGGCCACCAGTACTTGCATACCTCTACGCCTCTATTGTACGCTTTTGCGCGTCAAACGTACACCATCGGCCACTACAAGCCATATTCCCCTGGCATAACACCTCCCCTTCCCCGCAGCAGGAGAAAGGAGAGGTGGCGCCCGGCTGGTCGAGCGACGGCGGCGCCGCAGCAGTGTGCCCGCCCGACTGGCTATTCGTCTGTTTGGCCTGGCTCTCCGCCTGTGACAGCGGAATCTTGCTCATTGTTCGTTCCTGAACTGTGCGCTGCCGGCCAATACGCCTGTCCTGCATGCCTGTCCCTACGTAATCTGCTTGCCCTGTGCAGAATCCGGGCCAGCGGCTGGTTTTGTGTCGCCGTTTGTGTCGTCGTTTCTGCTGCCAGCGCCAGCGGCTGTCTTGCTGCGGACGCTGTTTTTATCAGCATTGGGAGTGCGCTGGTCTACATCCTGCGATGGCATTTCGTGGGTATTAGGATGACAAGGATGACGAAGGGTACTCAACAATGGCGCTTTCCCCACAGCAGCAATCCGACTACGCCGATGAACAACCGGGCATATGTGGCAACGAAGGAAACAGCGCGCCTGCCAGCGCAACTGCCAACACAACTGCCAACACAACTGCCAGTACACCCACCGAGGCATATCGCACATACAATCCGCAGCGCGCCGAGGATGTACGCGACGCCAGCGAACCGATGACGCAGCAACCAACAACACCATTGCGCACACCACCTGCCATACCAATTACAACTACGACACCGCGGACGCCTGACACCCTGCCACCGCAAGCGCCCGCCGCCGTAGATGCGCCTGCGGGATCGCTCTCGCAGCCGTTGACGCCGGGCCAGCCGATCACGCTGGGGCGGGCGCCCGACAACACCATCGTCCTCGATCACCCGCTGGTGGAGGCGCATCATGCCGCGCTGGAGGCTGGGAACGACGACCTTGCCAGCCTCACCATCTATGCAGCGCAGAACACCTGGCTCAATGGCTTTCCGGCGCGGGCGAATCGCCTCTTGCTGGCGCCGGGCGCAGAGCTGCGTATCGGTCCTTACGGTTTTATCTTCACCGGCGCCAAACTGGAACAATTCGATGAATCACGCGACATCCAG
>JBDTAI010000387.1:0-9707 GCA_039924685.1 Ktedonobacterales bacterium | reverse complement strand
CAACCGCCATGGCCATCGCCAATCCCCCGCCACCGGGGAATGCTCGCCCGACCCGCGCATTCAGAAAGATATAGGCCGCCCAGAAGCCGCCCGCCACCAGCGCGAAGACGATGCCCAGCGGATCGAATGTTGGGGCGCCGTGAAGGGGTGTATGGCCTGCGACTGATCCGAAGAACTGCAAAAGGTTGAGGGGCGCCAGCAGCAGAATACCGGCGCCCGCCAGGGCAGCCCAGGCGAGGTCGAGCGCCCGGCGTGAGCCGATGACGGCGACACTCAGCGGCCCGACGAACTCGATGGTGACGGCAATGCCCAGCGGGATGCGGTCAATGGCGAGGTAGAAGGTGTAGTTCATGCCCGCCAGCGCCAGCCCGAAGAGCGCCGCCAGCAGATACTCGCGCCGGGTGTAGCGACCACCGGCCACACGCGGACGCCACACGAGCAGCAACGCCACGGCAGCGAATCCCACCCGTAGCAGCGCTGCTCCGCCTGGGCCGAGCGAGGCGAAGAGTTGCGTCGCCAGCGCCGCGCCCAACTGCACCGATGCGATGGAGAGCAGCACATAGAGTTGCGGTGGCAACACATCAGTCATGTGCGCCAACGAGATTTTCGCTGGCTGGTGTCCGGCGCTGTTCTCCACAGTACGCGATCCCTCACCAGTTGGTATGATCTCTGCTCCCGAAGGGGTCGCCGCCGGTTTCATGTGCAGTCTTGCCTTTCCTGTTGCTGTGGCGCCTGTCGCTCACCATATCGCACTCGTCTCGCGCTCGCATCTCTCTATCATCGCACATTGCGCCCGTAGTGCGGTGTCACGCGCTACTCCTGCGTCGGCCTCTCACCGGCCCTTAGCTGGCTGGTTTGCCACATAGCGTCTATCCCTGGGTCTATCCCTCGCGCCACACATAGCACGGTGCCTTCTGGCTGGGGAGCGCCACACGCCGCGTCACAGCGCGTTCCACCAGCCGGTCGAATGCAGTTCGCAACTCTGCCTCGCTTATCGGCAAGGTTCTGGCAAGTGGCGTGGGCAGCGCATAGAAGGCATAGGGGAGATAGGCGGTGAGTAACTGATCGAGCGCCTCCTCGCGTGAGAGGTGGTCCGCCGCCCTAACGGCCTCTGGATGGCGCGCAATCACCAGCGCGTGACACATACGGTCGCCGCTTCCGGCATCCGGCTCGCCTGCGTCGGCGGGGAAGGTCTTTGCCAGCAGCAGCTTCGTCTCCAGCTCCTCGATGGCTTTGAGATAGGCGGTGCGTTGCTCTTTGCCCATCGGGAATCCCGCCGCCTTGCGCAGATCGCCGGTACTCAGCGGTTCACTCGCTGCCTCCAGCGCCTGAACAATGTGGTAAGCGTTGGCGGAGAGGACGCCCATATCATAGAGTTCATCGGTGGCGCGTAGCTCACCGAAGAGCCGCAACGCCGCCGGGAGCAGCGCCCAACTGATCCAGGTCGGGCGTTTGCGAGCGAGCGCCGTATAAAATGCCGCGTTTTGTTTTCCCAGCGTCCAGCGCCAGGTGTAAACCTCGCCGGAGATGCTATCCCAATCGGAGGTTGCCTGGGTGGTCGGGTCGCCGCTATAGGCGTGCAGCAGGTTGGGCAGCTCAGGCGAGACGGGATAGAGTGTGGCGACGCCCAGCGTGTTGATCAGCGCCGTCGCCTCTGCCACGCCGCTCAGTCGCGTCGTGGGCGTCTGCCGCCAGTTCGTAAGCCGCCGCGCCCGCAGTTCCTCGAATGCCGTTGAAGCTAGCTGCTCTGCCTCAATGGCTTCTGTCGTCGTTTCGTTGTCAGTCACTCGTGTCGCCCTCACGCTTGTGCCTCCTGTGCTGTCTCGTCGTTCGTCTCTCAATCTGTCGCTTGCTCTTGCTGTGGCAGCGGCTCCATCAGTTCGATCAGATTGCCGTCGGGATCGCGCAGATGGGCAACCCGTATGCCCCACGCAGGTCGTGATGTCAGTTCGGTGATGAACGTCACGTCTGACGCTTTCAGTCGCCCCACAGCGTCCGCCAATCGCTCTGCCGGGTCCATGCCGATGATCAGCGCGATGTGGTCGCTCCGTGCGCCGCTCTGCCCTGGTGTGTCGTCGGTCGCGCCGACTGCTTCAGCCATCAACGCGCGGCGAAAGAGCGCCAACTCGAGCCCTTCGCCAGCCGCGAAGGCCGCATACGCCTCGCCCTCGGCGCCCCAGGTGGCGCGAAAGCCCAGTGTATCACGATAGAAGCGGAAACAGCCGTCGAAATCGTCCACCAGCAGGCGGATGTTGTCAAATTGCATGTGTTCTCCCCTTTGACTGTCTTCACTATCACCACTATGATCAGTATACTAGCTATAGTGGTCGTATTCAGTCCTGTATGCCATCGGTTGAGGGAGAGGTGGCTGAGATGGTCTATTCACCAGCGGGGCGCCTGCTGGGGGCGCTGGATATGCTGCAAACACGCGGCGTGGTGAGTGCGACGGAACTGGCCGGGCGGCTGGGGGTGGAGGCGCGCAGCGTACGCCGCTACATCACGATGCTTGGTGACCTGGGCATTCCTGTGGAGGCAACACGCGGGCGCTATGGCGGCTATCGGCTGCGACCGGGCTACAAGCTGCCCCCGCTGATGTTCGCGGACGATGAGGCGCTGGCGGTGACGCTCGGGTTACTGGCAGCGCAGCGGCTCGGCATCGGCGCGGCGCTCAATGGCTTGCACACCGCAGCCGCGGAGCCAACCGCGATTCCCGCGGTCGAGCGGGCGCTGGCCAAGATCGAGCGTGTGCTGCCTGCGCCACTACGCGAACAGGCGCAACAGGCCCGGCGCGTGATCACACTCGATGTGTCACGGCGAACTGCATCTGTGGGGGGCGCATGGTATGGGCTGACCGAGGATGACGCCGTGGCGGCGGGCATGTGGCTTCTGCCGCTCTGCACAGCCGCAGGGCAGCAGCGACGACTGACGCTGACCTATGCGCCACATGATGGGACCGAGACAGAGCGAGCCTTCGACTGCTATGGTGTCGTATATCATGAGGGACGCTGGTATGCTGTCGGCTATTGCCAACTGCGCCAGGCAATGCGTATCTTTCGGCTTGATCGCATGCGTTGTGTGCGGCTGGGCGAAGAACGATTTGCGCGCCCGGCTGATTTCGATTGCCTGGCATATGCGGTCCAGTCTTTCGCAGGAATCCCCGGCGCATGGTTGATCGAGGCGCTGCTCGACATCCCGCTGGAACGCGCCCGCGCGCTCACCCCGCCGGATTTCGCCACGCTGGAAGAGACAGCAGCCGGTGTGCTGTTGCGCGCCTATGACGATGATCTTGGGCATGCGGCGCGTTTTCTGCTGGGATTGAGATGCCGCTTTCTCGTACAATCCCCGGTGGAACTGCTGGCGGCGCTCGAATCGCTGGCGCAGGAGACTCTGCGCATCGCCGTAGCCTCAGCCGCAGCCTCACGCGCCAGGACTATGCCGAGCGAAGGGGAAACACATGACCGTCAGCCGCCGCCCGCCTGAATCGCCTGTCGTCATAGCGCCAACCGTATCGCCTGCGCCGCTCGATCCGCTGGGTGATTTACCGCTCGATCCGCTCGTCGCCGCGCTGCCAAAGGCCGAACTGCATCTGCATCAGGAGTGGTTTGCCCGGCTGGATCGCGTGCTGGCGCACCGCGAAGGTCGCCCGCCGTATGACTGGCGCGCATGGGCGCAGCGGCTGATGGCCGAGACGCCGCCCGGTATGCCGCGCCTCGCCAAGCTCTCGAGAACGTGGCCGGTGGCGCAAGAACTCGATGGCATTCCCGAAAACTTCGTAGCGCGGGTGGAAGACCTGCTGGAAGATGCGGCGGCGGATGGCGCGATCTTCGTCGAGGCGCGCTTTGGCAAGGATGCGCTGCGGCCCGACTTCATGCCGCTCTTTCGGGAGGCCGAGCGGCGCGTGCAGGTGCGTCATCCCCGGTTGCGGGCTGAGGCGGTGATATGCCTGCTCTTCATGGATGAGCCAGAGCGGCTGGAGGCGCAGATCGTCGCCAGCCTTGCCGCTGCGTGCGACGGGTTGGCGGGCATAGACCTGCTCTATGCGCCGTATGACGTCGAGGCCGACTGGGCGCCGATGTATCGTGTCATCCAGCGCGCCGCAGACGCTGGACTGGGGATAACGGCGCATGCTGGCGAGTTCGCAACGGCCAATATCGCCGCCGCCTTGCGCATACCTGGGTTGACACGTCTGGGCCATGCCGTCGCTGCGGCGCAAGACCCACGCTTGCTCGACGCGCTGGCCGAGAGTGGCGCCACTGTGGAGTGTAGCCTGACCTGCAACGTTGTGCTGGGGGCCGTTCCCTCATATAAAGAGCATCCCATCCGCCGCTTCATCGAGGCTGGTATTCCGGTCGTACTCTGCACCGACGACCCTATACAGGTGTGTACCACCATCGGGCGCGAGTATGCTGTGGCCCACGCGCTGGGCTTTTCGCCGCATGAGCTACTGGCAATCACGCGCAACGCTCTGCGTGCCGCCTTCACCACGCCCACCCGCCGCACCGAACTGTTGGCAGAGCTTGACGCCTGGGTGGTGGCGCATCCTTTGCAAGATGACTCGCAAGCACGATTGCAGGTTGACATGCCAGATGTGAGGGAGGATCATGCGCCATGAGTACCCTGACGATCACCAGTTCTACACGCCGCAAGGATGAGGTGATAGACCTCACCGATCAGGTGGAGAGCTATCTGGGTGACGAGCGGATGGTGGAGCGCGAGAGCGGTGTCTGTATCATCTTTGCTGCGCATACTACCTGCGCCGTCACCACCGCCGATCTCGATCCCGGCACAGACGAAGACCTGTTGCGTGCATTGCGCGCCGTGCTGCCACAATTGCGCTATCAACATCCACATGATCCCGCGCATACGCCTGACCACATCCTCTCATCACTGCTTGGCCCATCGGTCGCCGTGCCGTATGCCAATCGCCGCCTGCTGCTGGGAACATGGCAGCGGGTGATCCTGGTGGAACTCGATGGCCCCCGCCAGCGCACGCTCCACCTCACCGCGCTGTAGTAGGTAGTAGATCGCAGAATATGGTCGTACATCAGGAGGGTCCAAACATGGAGATCGAGACGAAGTATACGGTTGTCGGCTTCCTGGCGCCTTCGGCCATCACATCGCTTGAACTGCGGCACTATGTCCTCGAGCCGCAGGGCGACGAGCGCCACCACGATCTGTTGCTGGATACCGCCGACCGTGCTATCACCTCCACACGCCATGCGCTGCGGCTGCGTCGCTTCGATGATGGGCGTCCAACGGTGATCACCTTCAAGGGACCAAATACCGCCGCCGAAGGGCTCCATTCGCGCGAAGAGATCGAGGCGCCTCTGCCAGACGACATTTCCAATCCGCTGGACTATGCGCGCTGGCCTGATGAGATCGCCCAGCGTGTCGCGGCGCTGATAGATGGGGAGAAATATGCCAATACAGACGACTCCTCCACTGGCAAGGGTGGCAGAGATGGCAAGGGCCGACGCGTAGCAGCCCAATCGACGCCGACTGCCCATCTGATGCCGCTGGTTGAGATGGATATTCACCGCCGCACCTGGACAGTGACTCATAGCGGCCAGACCATCGCTGAACTGGCGCTCGATGTGGGCGAGATTCGCGCCGCCGAAGCGCAGTCACGGGGTACGTGGGACGGCGACGCGACGACAGATACTGAGGATGCACAGCAGCAATCAGTAAAGCGCAAGAAAACGCGCAAGATGTGGATTCACGAGCTTGAAGTGGAACTGAAGGATGTCGGACAGCAGAGTGACCTCGACGCGCTGGCGAAGCGGCTGATGGCTCAATTGCCGCTACGGCCCGAAGCGCAGAGCAAGCTAGCCCGTGGCCTGGCGCTGCTCGAACCGCGTGAAGCTGCCGGGGCGTCCGGCGGCGAGACGCCATTTGCCCTCGCAGCCCGCACGATGATCCGTCAGCAGCTTCGTCGCGCCTGCAAACATGCCGCAGATGTGCGTGATGAGAAAGACCCGGAGCTCGTTCACAAGATGCGTGTGGCGATTCGCCGCCTGCGCACGGCGCTGCAACTGCTCGAAGAGGCGCCCGAAGCTGCCTTTGCTGACTTCCCCGGCACTGATGCGCGGCGTCTCCGACGGTTGCGGCGCAGGTTAGGCGGGCTGACGCATGCGTTGGGCGCTGTGCGCGACACCGATCTCTTCATTGAGCGCGTGCGAACATACAGCGAAGCCTATCCTGAGTTACACGATGATCTGGAGCCGCTACGGCATGAGTTGCAGGCACAACGGCAGTCCGCGCGCGCAACCCTGATTGCGCAACTCGATACCCGCAAGCTCGCGAAGACGCTGGCTCGCCTGTATGATCTCAGCGCCGATGACGACGGGCAGCAGGATGAAAATCCTCATGCTGACAGTGAGCAGTCCGACACACAGGATGGGCGGCGTCTTCAGGTGCGGCATGTGGCGGGATCGGCGATCTGGCG
Source organism: Ktedonobacterales bacterium (assembly GCA_039924685.1). Taxonomy (GTDB): domain Bacteria; phylum Chloroflexota; class Ktedonobacteria; order Ktedonobacterales; family JADMIN01; genus JBDTAI01. Next base: position 3,262 of record JBDTAI010000387.1, on the reverse strand, counting down.
GCGCTATGAAGCGGTGTTGAGCTACAAGACGGTGATCTCCGACAGCAGTCTGATTCCCCTCACCCCACCGCCGACGCTACACCATCTGCGCATCGCCCTCAAACGGCTGCGCTACGTCATCGAACTCTTCGAGGACGAGTTGGGCAAGGGCAAGAAGGGAACGCTGAGAACGCTGATGCAGGCGCAGGATCATCTTGGCGCATTGCAGGATGCGGTTGTGGCGTTGGCGCTCGTCACCCGGCTGCGCGACGCCCACCCCGACAATCGCGGGCTGACGATCTACGCCGCCGCGCTCACTACCCAGCGCGACACACTGCGCCGCGACTTCATCCCGCTCTGGCAGCAACTCGCCGATCAGCCCTTGCGCGACCGGCTGGCCGGTCTGCTAGTCGGCTTGTGAATGCCGCTCAGGTTCCTCGTGAACATACTATCCTTGGTCTGGCCCCAGCATCAGTAGTGCGAGGTCACTATCCCATGACTGCCATTGAAATGCCTATCGCTATACGCTCCAAAGTGGCACATAGTGCGGAATATCGTCACCGGAGATCAAGTGCTAAATCGCGCATAGTAATGCCGGGCGCCTCATGTACTATGGGGCAGTTCGTGGTCCAGCGGCAGGGTGAACCAGAAGGTGGACCCCTGCCCCACTTCACTTTCGACGCCGACATGCCCGCCGTGGCGCTCGACGATCTCGCGGCTGATGTAGAGGCCAAGCCCCAGCCCAACGCTCGAGCCGTCCTGCTGCTCGATGCCTGACGTCCTGTGGAAGCGATCCCAGATACGCGCTTGTTGTTCTGCGGCCAGCCCCGGCTCCTGATCGCGCACAGCCACCCACGCTAGATCGCCTTGCTCGCCATCACGCGCCACCGTCACTGTGATTGGCTGGTCGGCGGGCGCGTATTTGAGCGCATTGGTCAGATAGTTTGTGACCACCTGGCGGATGCGGTCAGCGTCAACGACGGCGGGCAGCGATTCCGTAGCCATGTCGAACTGTATTGTGCGGGTGGGATGGCTTAGGCGTTCATCCTCCACCGTATCGCGGACAATCGCTGCAAGAGCGCATGGCTGGGGACGCATCTCGAGTTTGCCCGCCTGGATGCGTGAGACTTCCAGCAGATCGCTCACCAACCGTTCCTACCGTCCAGAGGCGGCGGCGGACCGCTCCAGCAACAGCGCAAGTCGCTTCACCTGAGCGCGGAGTTCGGCGTGTTCGGTGTTGTGCTGTGTCGTTTCGGTGGTGAGCCGTTGCGCCTGACGCTGGGCAAGTTGCAGATTGGCCTTGAGGATGGTCAGCGGCGTGCGCAACTCATGACTGGCGATGCCCAGGAACTCATCCATGCGCCGGTTCGCCTCGCGGAGCGCCAGCGCATTTGCCAGCGCCTCTTCGCGCTCGCGCAGCAGTTGTTCGCGTTCGACCACCAGCGCCGCCAGTCGCGCCGCCGCGCCTGCCAGCGTCAGTTCCTCGGGTGTCGGCTCATGCTCTGCGCCGCCATAGTCCAGCGCGAGACAACCGACCAATCGTTCACCCAGGCGCATCGGCAGCATGAGCAGCGCGCGGACACCGTAGGGATGGAGCAACTTATCCATCGGCGGGCGGCGCGCATCCAGCACCAGCGTCTCACCAGCGCGCAGGCGTCGTGTCAGCCTCGGCGTCAGATAGTTCCGCAGGCGTGTTTGCGCGGTCGCCGCGCGCCAGCGTTGCTCTTCCTCGGCTGCGAGGCCAACCACCACGACGGGCCGCAGCAGATCGGTCCTGGCATCCACTGTCACGATGCTGCCACGCGCGCAGCCCAGCATGCGGATTGTCAACTCCACCAGGTGATGGGCGACCTCGCGCGCAGGGAACAGCCCGTCGGCGGTGGCCGTTTGCGTCGCAGCGTCTCCCTCGGTTGGTCGGAGCGCCGCCTCGTCGGCAGGTGGCGCCACCAGCGATTCAGCTATCGCCGCCAGCGCCGTCAACGCCTCCTGTGTCTGGCATTCCAGGCGCCGCCGCTCGGTGACATCGCGAGTGACGATCACAGCGCCCTGCGCGGTTCCTTGCGCATCGCGTACGGGCGCGCCTGTCGTATTGAGCAACAGGTCGTGGCCGTTGGGTTGTCGCATGATGGTGTCCATCGCCCGCTCGCCGCGTAGGGTCTCGCCACGCAAAACCCGCCGGATGGGCAGGTCGTCAACGGCAAGCGGCTGGCCGTGCGCATCGCGTAACTCCAACGAATTGATGCGTTCCTCGAAAGGGGTAGTGAGATACTGCTGATCGGTCGTTTGTGGATTGATGGCTTGCGCTGCCGTGTTGGTCTGGATCAGTTTGCCGTCACGGTCATAGACATACATGCCATCGGCGATAGACTCGAAGACAGCTTCGAGTTGGTGGCTATGTGTTTGCGCCACGTTCTGCGCCAGCCGCAACGATTCTTCCATCTGCCCGCGTGCGGTGATGTCTTCGACAGCGGCGATAAAGTAGTCGGGCGCGCCATCCGCTGTGCGCGCCAGCGAGACGGTCAACGCGGCCCAGATAATCGCGCCGTCTTTGCGCAGATAGCGTTACTCAAGCGCGTAGGTGGTGATCTCTCCGGACAGTATACGCATCACGGAAGGCCGGTCGGCGCCCCGATCGTCAGGGTGAGTGAGTTGCTGAATGGTGACGCCGAGCATCTCATCGCGTGTATAGCCAAACATTCGGCACAGGTAGGGGTTGGCATCGAGCCATCGCCCATCCGGCGCAATCAGCGCCATGCCGATAGAGGCCAGTTCGAACGTCGAACGAAAACGCGCATTGGCTGCGGTTTCACTGCCGTCGGGGTCAGTATCGCCGTGCGTCGCTCTATCTGCCCGCACGCTGGCTTTAATCGGCTCTTCTCCGCTGGTTTTGGCGTGACAGTCTCGATAGCGCATGCGACGGCGGATTGCATCGTGTTGGCGCTATGTGTGGACGCTGCTGTAGCGTCGTTGGCGCCTGTGTCGTCATGGGTTGACTGCGCTGGAGTGTCTTTCCGCCGCATGAAGTCCGCCTTTAGCAAGAAGCAAGAACGTCAGGAAGAACAGGATGAGCTTTGTGAAGAGTCAACATGGGCCCTGCCAGAAATGACGCCCCGAGTGACGAAGTGACGCAGTTCATTGCACCCACGCTGCGCAGGATTGCTGGTTTGTCGCCTCAGCCCGCTCCACATGCGGTGTGCTAGGTGTTCCTCTAGGGTATTCTCACACAAATCATATGCAGCAAGTCCATGCTGCGCACTAAGTACATTCAAGTTTGTTTCGTGGC
>JBDTAI010000386.1:0-6576 GCA_039924685.1 Ktedonobacterales bacterium | reverse complement strand
AGCGCCGTCTTGGCGCCAAGCGACTCCGGCGCGCCATATTGGGCCTTGAAACTGTTGATTGTGCCGCCGAATGTCGCGGTCGTCAGCGGCGCAGGCGTGGCCGTCACCGTCGGCTTGAGCGCCGTCTTGCCCAGGGCGCCAGATCTGAGCGCCAGCGCCAGAATGCCAGCCAGCGCCGCCAACACGACGAGCACGCTCACGCCCCCAAGAATCCAGCCGAGAGCGCCGCGTCGCTTTGGTGGCTGTGCTGGGTGTTGCGACTGTTGTGAAACTGGCTGCTGAGGATACTGTGCGGCGTTGGGCGCATAGGCGGGCGCATAGGGTTGTCCGGCAGGCGGATAGCTCTGTTGCTGCGGTCCGCCATAGGTCGGCGCCGAAGGCGATGGGTAGCCCGGATAGCCCGCCTGTTGTGGTTGTGGATACTCCACGGGCGCTGGCCCGGTTGGCGGCTGCTGATACGGCTGAGGTAGCTGGTAGGGCTGGTAGGATTGCGCGTTTGGATCAACTGGTTGCGAAGGCTGCTGTGGATACGCCTGAGAGGGTTGATATGATTGCTGCGGTGGTTGTGGTTGCGGCGTTTGTGAGGGATCGGGCGGTTGCCACTGGCTCATGATTGCTCCTTGACAGGCGACGCTCACGGGGGACGTTGCTGGTCCTCGGAATAGAGGACGGTCACTTTCACCAGTATACAGACGGTGGCAAGAGTGCGACCTACGCCTGTGCTATGAGCTGGGCGGCGAGCTTGTTGGCCAGCGCGATGCTGTAGTTCTGGCCGCGATCCTGGGGATAGACCTGAAACATATTGGCGACGTAGAGGTTGGGGATCGGTGTCTCGTGCGGCGGAATGTGCGCGGCATAGTCGCGGGTGACGATGGGCTGCGCAAAGGGCGCTGCGAAGCCCCATTGCTGTGTGATCCAGCTACGCTCGAAGGCGGGGTTGAGCCGCTGAATGCCGGGAAGATAGCGATCAAGCACCTGGTCAGGCGTCTCGCGTAGAATCGGATGGTCCATCGGCAGGTAGTTACCCAGGTACACCAGATGGCGCCCGCCGTACTCCTCGGGCGGGATGTAGTTGGTATGCTCGATGGCGTTGAGGAAGGGGTAGCCGTCGTCGCCAATCGCCAGCCAGTAGACATCGCGCAGCAGCGAACGGTCGAGCGCCAGGATCAGGCAGTGTGCGCCATACGCCATGCCCCAGTCGTAGCGGGCGCGATAGTCGGCGGGCAGATCGGGCGCGAGTTTGCAGGTAACGCGGGTGGGCAGCGTCGAGACCACACGATCAAATTGCTCATCCTGTGTGGCGCCGCCGCTGGATGAGACGACACGCAGCCCCATCCGCCCTTTTACTGGCGTCCGGCGCACGCTGCGCACCTCGGTGGCCAGCCGCACCTCGCCGCCGCTCGCCACGATGGCCGCCACCAGCGCTGTATAGATCTGCTGGAAGCCGCCGCGCAGATAGCCCAGTGAGAGCGTGCGATAGTGCGCCCGCGCCCACATCCACGGCATCGCCACCTCGTCGGCATGGTCGCCGAATTTGCCTGTGAGCATCGGCTTCCAGATAACGTCGTAGGTACGGTGTCCCATCCAGCGCGAGAGCCATCCAGCGGCGGTGCTGCCCGCCAGCGGACGTGGACTGGGCAGAAACTTGAGCAACGCGCCAGCCGCGCCAAGACGCAAACGGTCAAAGAAGGGCAGCGGCGCAAGGCTCAGGATCGAGCGCGGATCGCTATCCAGCCGGTAGGGCTTGCCGCCGATCAGCATGCTGCTGTTGGGCGAACGCCAGAGCAGCTTGTCGCTCAGGCCCAGTTCGCCGATCAGGCCAATGGCGGCGCTGTCGGTGCGAAAGAGGTGATGGTAGAACTTTTCGAGCCAGGGGCCAGCATCGCCATCCAGCCGGAAGCCCGCCGCCAGCCCGCCCGCCTCGCCCTCGCGCTCGAAGACCACCACCCGCTCACCCGCTTGCGCCAACCGATATGCCAGCGTCAACCCTAGCGCGCCTCCGCCCAATACAGCGGTGCTGTGTGTTCCCACTGTCTTCTCTGCCTGCTGTGTCGCTTGCGCTGCCATGTCCACTCACAATCCTCTGAACGCCCTACCTGCCTGCTGTTATGCCTGCGCCGCCCGTGTCGCCTGCGCTGCGTCAACGCCATCAATGCTATCAGTATATCCCGCCGCTGGAACACGACCAGGACGTTGCGTGGCGACTGGGGCAGGTAACGGCGCGCGGTAGCAGATCGCCAGCGCCACCAGCAGCGCCAATGCCGCCAGCGGGCGTAGCTCCAGCAGCGGCGTGTGGAGCGGCAAGCCGAGGAGCGTGGTTATGGCGGGGTTGGGATCGGTATCCCAGGCGTGGGGAAGTCCCCAGGCGAGCGCCAGCGCCGCCAGCGTCACGGCGGCCACCAGCGCCCAGGCGCGGCCACGCCCCCTGGCGCCGGGAAGCTCATACGCCGCCAGCAGATGCGCGCTTGCCAGCCCAACGCCCATCGCCAGCGCAGGCAATAGCCAGACGTAGTGATGTACCCAGGCCGTCGGCGAGAGCAGGATCATCGCGCATAAGGCGATGCCGTAGCCCGCCATCTCCGCTGCCGCGCGCGAGTAGTCGCTTGCTACCCCTGTGTCCGCTGCTGGGTTGACCTGCAGCGCCGGTTGAGGGTCGCGCCAGAGCAGCGCGCCAATCGCCAGCGCCAGCAGCGCCAGCACGGCATACTCCACCAGTTTCAGCGCCGATGGATAGCCCAGCGCGCTCAACAGTGGCGCAAATAGCGCCTCATTATGCCCGAGCGAGGCGTCGCCGCCGCCCACGCGCAACGCCTGGGGCAGCGCTGCAAAGGCCACCGACGGTCCAACCACTGCCACGCTCACGAGCGTCAGCGCCACCAGCGCCACCAGCGCGGCGATCAGCGCCGTCCAGCGGCGACGTAGCGCCAGATAGAGCAGCAGGATCGCCGGGGTGAACTTGAGCATCGCCGCAATCGCCACCATCACCCCCACCCAGCGTTCATGCCGGTGACGGCTCAACCAGGGGATCAGCGCCAGCGGGGCCAGCACCACAAAGTTGATCTGGCCGGTGGCAAGCGTCTGTTGCGCCGGAGCGAAGGGCAGGCTGATCAGCACTGCCAGCGCCAGCGCCACCAGCGGCGCCGGATCAAAGAGCAGCCGCGCAGGCGCGAAGCGGCTCCCGGTTGGGATTGGGGCTGATGCGCCCCCAGTGAGGCGATCCGCCAGCAGATAGCGGATGTCATTGGCGAGCAGCAGTGTGATCGCCAGCCAGAGCGCGGCGTTGCCCAGCAGCCACACCCGCGAGAGCGTGTGAAACGATAGCAACGTGAAGGGACTGAGCAGTATGGCGAAGAGGGGGGGGTAGGTATAGGGCAGCGGCGGATTGACCAGCGTATGCGCGTTGGCGCCTGTGCGCGCCAGCGTGGCGGCGTCATAGATGTTGGCGTGCAGGTTGTGGCGCAGAGCAGCGGCGGCGGCGTAATAGGTCGAGAAATCATAGCGGCCCGCCTCGGAACGCAGCGCGCCAAGCAGGTTACGCAGCCAGAGCGCCAGTGTTCCCAGCGTCACCAGCGCGGCAAGCGCCAGTAGCGTCACCCGCGCGAACGGCGAGAGTCGCGCCTCGTGCTGACCCTGCGCTCTCTGTATGTCTGATGATCCTGGTGTTCCCTGCGCCATCGCATTCGCCATAGCTCACACGTCCCCTTTCACCCGCCATCCACCGCCAACCAGCGCCATCAATCAGTCGAAACTGGCGCCCACCGCTAGCGACGTAGCTTCGCGCTGCCGGTAACGTCGCGCATGCCATCGCCGCGCCACGACCATATCACGATCACAGTACGACCACACTACGGCGATATGGCGGTATGGCGACCTGCCCCGACATTGCGGTATGCTGAGAATATATGCTTTGAGTAGATGCTTTGAGTAGATGCGCGCATCGTGGGGCCTACAGCGCGCACACGTCATGCAGGCTAGTTCAAGCGCCATTTGCGCTCGTAGGTGGAGCGCATAGAGCAGATCGAGCGACACGGAGAAATCATGAGCGACCCACAACCCGACGCAGCAAACATGCCAGATAAAGCCAGTAGCGCGGGCAGCATTGAACATGCGGAGGACGTACCAAACCCATCAGCGGAGGATGCGCTGATCGCCAGAGGCGATAGGGCCACGTCTGCTGAGGAGCGCTACGCGGGCGCTGTGCCACCGGGCTACGACTGGCCAACGCATGGCGGCTATCTGGGCTGTCTGATGGGCGTGGTATTTGCGCTGGTGCTGGCGCCGCTGGGCTATATCATCTTCGGCTTCCTGGGGGCCACGCTGGCGATCTCGCTGGGTGGCTTTGGCGTTGGGTTGGCGGCGGCGATCACCATCATTGCCTATGTAGCGCTCTTCATCGTGCTCTCGCGGGCGGGTTGGCGACTGGGCAAACACTTCCTGCGCGAATATCCGCAGGCCGCTGGGCAAACGTGGGGCGAGTGGGGCGAGCGTGACGAGATCGCGCAACTCGCCCGACCAGCCACAACGCCTGATCAGGCGGTGGCCGAGGAGTAAGTAGGGGCGCCTGCGCCTCAGTGGCCGAAGGAGATGATGGCGACGACAATGGCGGCGATGGCGCTGATTGCGCTGCCCACCATGCACAATATGCCAAAGAGGATGCGTGTGCTGCGTGACGAGCCGCTTCCGGTCGCCGCCGGATAGTTCTGGGGATAGCCCGCCTGGTTGTAAGGTGTTCCTGATTGATAGCGCAAGCCGCCGCCATTATTACCATTGTTGTAGGCGTCCTGCGCGGCCATCGCTGGCGAAAACATTTCTGTGCGCGCCTCGCCATCCATTGTCGCCCAGTCTTGGCTATCACCCACCTGATAGCGGCCCGGACCGGAGGCGGCCTGCGCGGAGGGGGCGAATGACGTGCCAAGATCACCATTGGAGGGCGATGTCACTGGTGTGCCACACTGCCCACAGAACACCTGCCCCGACTCGATACGGGCGCCGCATGTGCCGCAGAAGCGCGCATCACCACTGACCCTGGCAGGCGTGCCATAGCCGCCGCGTGGCGCCTGCGCGGCATTGGAGAGATTGCCGCCGGGTGGCGTGTAGAGACTCATGCCATAATCGCGCTCCTGGGGCGTTGAGACGGGCGCCCGCCCGGCGGTTCCCAGCGCCGCCCCACGAACAAACGGCATATCAGCGGCGCGTGTCTCGCCGAGCGAGGGCGAGCTGCTCCCGATGTCTTCATAGCGGTTGAGCGCCGTATTCCAGCCGCAGTTCTGGCAGACGCCCCGCGCGCCCACGGCATCCGCGCCACACCGTTCGCACGTCTCCATTGTTCGCCCTCCTGCGTCTGCGACCCCACGGCCAACCGCGTCGATCGACCCAATCCAGCCAACCAGGCTATGGGATAAGTCGCTGCGTCTGGCCCATTCCCCCATACGCGACTCCCTCAGCCGACAGTATACCGCTTCGGACCATCCGTGGCAACTGCTTTTGCAACTGCCTGCCCGAACAGCGAGGAGAATTGTGACCAGATGAACAAAGCAGGCCATCTCTGACCTGCCTTGACCTGCTTTGCTCACTAACATACCTAACGCCTACCCCAGCGAGAGATGGAACACCCAGGGGCCTTTGACAAGCGGCGGCGACTGGTTGTGATTGAGTGGAAACTGGTCAATACTCAATGTCTGCGCCCCGGCAAGTGTCGGCAGTGCGGGGCGCAGACCCACACCGAGCCGCCTGCGTGGTCCATTCGCTCCTGTTCGCACTGTTCGCCATCGTCGGCGATTGGCGTTCGTCGCATCGCTTGCTGTCGCCAGTTGCGCGCGCACTTGTGCCTCGATGTTCGCGTCGCTGGGCGCCGCGTCGGCATAGTCGGCCAGCAAGCTGCGTAGTCGCTGCTCGAATTCGCTTGTCTGGGGTATATCGGGTGTTTCAGAGGGCTTCATGGCGTAGTTCCTCCTGTGGTGGGGGCGCCTGGGTAGCGGTGGACGAGGATGCGGGTTTGGCGGGCCTGGCGGGCGATGCAGGCGATGAGGGCGATACGTGCTGTCCTTCGACGAGCAGCCAGGGGAAGCGTCGCCGAATCACACGCTCCAGCGCATGCAGGCCATCGTAGATGCGTCGCCGCGCCGATCTCCTGATCGCCGTACCCGAAGTAGTAGCGCAACACCACCGCCTCGCGCTGTTTGCGAGTGAGCGCAGCGAGCGCCAGCGCCAGCGCCGCGCGCTCCTCCATGCGCTCGGCTTGTTCGGTAGGGTCGGTAGGGTCGGCTATGGCGTCCACGCCGGTGGTCCGTGACAGCAGCCGCAAGGGTGGCTGCCCGCTCTGCCGTCCAGGCGCCGTGTGCCGTTGTTCCGCATTCTCCACCAGATGCTCAAGACTCACCTCGCGCCGTCGTTTTGCCGAACGCTGGCGCATGCGTGTAGTGTTGGTGACGATCTGAAGGAACCAGGGCGCAAAGGGGCGGTCGGCCTGAAACCGCCCAATGGCGCGGTACGCTTGCAGGAAGCTGTCCTGCGTGATGTCTTCCGCCAGAAAGCGATCACCCGTCACCAGTCACGCGCAAAAGACGAGGAGTTTAC
>JBDTAI010000385.1:0-5052 GCA_039924685.1 Ktedonobacterales bacterium | reverse complement strand
CAGCGCAACGGCTGGCGCATGTGCTACCATACCTGATAACGTCACCTGATAACGTCACCTGATAGCGTCTGATAGCGCGCCTGAAGTCGCCTTCGTGGCCGCATGGGTCAATTCTGTCAATTCAAGGCGACACACGCCGGGCGCTGGCTACTATGTTCACCCATGGCTCATGTGGTGTTGGGAGATATGATGGCATCGACCGCAAAGAATACCGACACGGCTGCGACGCAGCAGGCAGATGATAGCGCGCTGCACTTCACCACCACTGATGCGCGTATCGCCGAGCTACTCGAACTGACGCATGAGATCAGCGATCTCAGTGCGCTCAATGCGCTGGCCGAGTGGGACCAGAACACCGCCCTTCCCGATGGCGCCGCCGAGGTGCGTGGCGCGCAGTTGGCAGCGATCCAGGGCGCCATCCACGAACGTTGGATAGCTCCACGCCTGGGTACACTGGTCAACGAGCTGGCGGATGTTGTGAATGGCGCGCAGGCCCAGCACTTCACCGACGCCGACCGGGGGTTGGTGCGCCAGACCAAACGCTCCTACGACCACTCCACCAAACTGCCAAAAGCGTTGGTGCAGGAGATGGCTCGCGTCGGCTCAGCCAGCTTCGACCACTGGCGCAAAGCCCGCACACAGAGCGATTTCGCGCTGTTCGCTCCCTGGCTGGAGCGCACGATTGCCTTGCAGCGTGAGGTGGCCGACCGCTATGGCTACACCGAGGCGCGCTATGATGCGCTGCTTGACCTCTATGAGCCGGAGATGACCGGGCAGCGGGTGGATTCGCTCTTTGCTGCGGTGCGCGAGACCAGCGTAACACTCTTGCGACGCATCGAGCAGAGTGGCCACACGATAGACGCCGCTTGCCTGGAAGGCGCATTCCCCGGCGCACAGCAGGTGGCGCTCTGCCACACGATCCTCGAGCGCATGGGCTACGACTTCACACGCGGCGGGCTGGCGGAGTCGCCGCATCCCTTCACGATTGACTTTGGCAGCCCGTATGATGTGCGTGTCACCGTTCATCCAGACGAGCGGTTTATGCAGGCGGCGCTGATGGCGGCAATCCATGAAGGCGGCCATGCGGTCTATGAGCAGGGCAGCGCGCCCTCGCTCACCCGCACGCCGGTGGTGGGTGGCGCCTCAATGGGCGCACATGAGTCGCAGTCGCGCCTGTGGGAGAACGCCATCGGACGCTCGCCAGCCTTCTGGCAGGGGCAGTTCGACGCCGTGCGTACAGCCTTTCCCGCACACTTCGGGCAGGTGGATGTGGCGACCTTTGCCCGCGCGCTGAACCATGTGGAGCCGAGCCTGATCCGTGTCGAGGCCGATGAGGTGACGTACAACCTGCACATCATCATTCGCTTCGAGCTTGAGAAGGCGATGGTGAACGGTGAGGTGAAGGTGGAGTCGCTGCCCGGCATGTGGAACGCGAAGTACCAGGAGTATCTGGGCATCACGCCGCCCAACGACGCCGAGGGCATTCTGCAGGACATCCACTGGAGCAGCGGTTTCGGCTACTTCCCGACGTATACATTGGGCAATCTCTACGCGGCGCAAATCTACGCGGCGCTGCGCAAGGCGCACCCTGACTTCGACGAACGGCTGGCGACGGGCGATACGGTGTTCATCTTGAACTGGCTGCGTGAGCGCATGTACAGCGTCGGCTCGATCTACCTGCCAGAGACACTGATCGAGCGCGTGACGGGCGAGGCGCCCAATCCTGCCTGGTTCGCCCGCTACCTCAATCAGAAGTTCGAGCAGGTCTACGATCTGCCCAAAGCCTGATATTTGCCAGCAACGAGCAGCATGTTCAGATAGACGATGAGGTAAGGCGCAGGCGGGCTTCGCCTCACCCGTCGCTGCGCATGGGTAAGGCGAGTGGCGAGGCGACGGCTGATGTTTCATGGGCGATTGCCTGCTGCTTGCGTTCGCGTTCGATGTGTCGCCCATAGAACAGCCGGTATAAGGGCGTGGTCAGCAAGGTGGTGATGAGCGCCATCATCACCAGCATGGTAAAGAGCGTTGGCGTGATGATGCCTGCTTCCAGGCCGATGTCAAGCAGAATCAGCTCGATCAAGCCACGCGCATTCATCAGCGCCCCTAGAGCGAGTGATTCTCGCCACGAAAACCGCACCACACTGGCCCCCAGCGCGCAGGCAACCCCTTTGCCAATGAAGGCAAGCAGGATCGTGGCGCCGGTGATCAGTCAGAGCGTCGGTGTATTGAGCAGCGCCAGCCGTGTATTCTGCGTAGACGAAGAAGACCGGAACAAGCAGACCAGTTGTGAGGGATTCCAGCCGGTAGCGAAGCTCATTGGTCAGACGCCCACGCGGCATGGCGACCCCAGCCACGAACGCCCAAAAAATCTCGTAGATGCCGATCTGGGTGGTGAACCAGGCGCACAGCAGTGTTCCCAGCAACGTCAGGACAATCAGATCCTGACTGACCACCTTTGTGCGCTCGGCCCGGGTTGCCAGTGCCCCAGAACGCCGACCAGGGCAATGACGCCTACCTGCCTGCTGCGTCCACTGATCAGGCTGGTCTCGAACTCCAACCCAACCAGAAACATATAGAGCGCGATACCCAGATGGGCGATGACATATAAAATTGACATGGAGGGGTGTATGATGATCACACCGCCGACGGTCGCCTGCCGAGGGAAGATCGCGCTTTGGAGCGTGGGCAGGAGCAGCCCGAAGCAGGACGGCCCAGCAAAATGCCCGTCACCATCTCACAGACCACTTGCGCCTGACCAAGCCACCGGCCAATGAAGCCGACCAGACGGCAGGCGGTGAGAATCACGGCAAGCTGCAAGAACAGCCGCAGGATCAAGTCGAAATTCGACATCGCCGCCTCTCAGCAGATAATGGCTGGCAGAAGGTGTCTCTGCTCCATCCTGCCGCACAGCCTGCCATTGCTGCCATTGCTGCCATTGCTGCCTGAACATCAACATCCAACTGGTGACGCCACAGCACCATGCGCACGTAAATACGCTCACTTGAACGCGATTTCTGGTATCAGGTGTACCATCGCGCGCCGCAAGAGGCTATGAATCAGGCCAGTCCAGGGATGATTCTTCCACCACAGGCCGCCACAGGCTGTAACTGCCGTGGTCACTCGTCAAGGAGAGCGTAGTGTGAAGCGCATCGAATCACTCGGAGTTCGATGACGATGGCAAGGAATACTGGGTGCGGCAGATCGCAGTGGGCCATGAGAATGACCCCGAAGTAGGCTGGGTGCTGGTGCAGGCGCCAGACTTCAAGACGCTCGATCCCTCCAACTGGCGGCGATTATTCGTGCGCAATGGTAAAGTGCTGTCGGCGCTGCCGGAGCTTGACGACACCTCTGCTGCGCCCAGAGCGCGCAGAAAGCCTGTTCATGGTGATGCAGGCAATAGGCGTGGCTCCCAGCCCAGCACCTCCAGAGGTGACACCAGATCGCGTTGATCAGGACATCGCGGACGCACCAACCGTTCTCAGGCCTGGGCGCGTCACCTCGCAGAAAGATCCGGACGCTGAAAAGACGGTCTTCCGTCCACGACTCAGCATTGGCGTGGTCACGCCAGAGGCGGCCAAACGCTCTGCCGTGCTAGAGATCGAGCTGAGCGACCACTCGCTGCAACAGATCGCGATGAGCGGTCAGTTGATCATGGTAGGGCCGACACAGGAGGTGATTTTAGGCCAGATATTGATCTGGCGCCATTCGACAACGCACACTCGGTCTCCCACAAGCATGCGCAGATTCGCGTGGAGCAAGGCAGCTATGCGCTCGAAGACTTCAAGAGCCTCAATATGACACAGGTAGGCGGACTTGGGTTCACTCCATTTCAGCCGAAGCCGCTCAACAATCGCGATGAGATCAGTTTTGGGCTGGTCAAAGCGCCGTTTCGCCTGATGGAAGCGAGTGAGTTGCCTACTGCCTGGTCTATATCCTAGCCGCCTCTGGCTTATCGTCCGCCTGGCACGGCATCTTCCTCACCTGTGACGCCTGCCATCACTGGTAGCACGGTGGAGGTCGGGTCGACGTGCAACTCGTTGGAGACACCACCAACCGCTGGCACACGACGCGCCACCTCGGCGGCGGCTGTGCGCGCCTCGGCGGTATGAACTGTGCCACGCAGACGCACCTGACCCAGCGCCGGATAGACACCGATACGCTCTTCTCGCAGGCGCGGATCAGCTGCCAGTGCGCGTGAAACGCTGGCGGCAAGCTCTGTGTCGTCGATCAGGTCGTTGTGCAGTTCGGTGATGTTATCCACGCCCTGAATCTGGTCGGCCACAAGCCGCCGGTTGAGTTCGCTGGCGACATGCCCGCGCAGCCATACTACGCCGTCAATCACATGGACATTGATACCACCCATGTCAATGCGCAGGCGGGCGTAGTCGTAGATTGCGTCACGGATGTCCTGCTCGATCTCGCTATCGGGGCGATAGGCGGAGAGCTTCTGCGCGCCTGCCACACCCTGTGCGATGGTGATCTGTTTCGCATCGAGGCGGCCGATGGTCTGCGCTGAGATCACCCACTCACTGCCGAGGCCACGCTCCACCACGAGATGACGCAATGCCCGCGACGCGCTCTCGAAGGTCAACTGCACGAGGTGGCCCAGCGACTTGGCGCCTTCGTCGACCTTGACGCTGGATGAGAGGGTCAGTCCCTTTGGCGCCGCTGTAAAGCTCGCCAGCGCCTCACGGCTGATGCGCAGCGTCACCATATCGGGGGTCGCCCCGGCAATCTGCTCAAATGGCGCATAGTATAGGGTACCGAAACGGCCGCCAAACGGCCCGAAGCGCACAGCTACATGCGTGATGGCCCACGTAGAGGCATCTATCACCACCTGTGTAATGGTCCCCGATTCGCCCTCGCTGGTCTGGGCCGCTGCGCCGAAGCGGAACTTGCTCACTGGCGCCAGGCGCATATGCGTCGGACGGGTGGATGTGTCGGGCGTAGGGATAGTCTGAGCGGTCTGTGCCGCGTTGGCAGTCTGTCTAGACTTGTCGGTTGGCGCTGTCTCCATGTGGTGTGTGTATCCTTTGCGCACAGAATGACGTA
>JBDTAI010000384.1:0-3756 GCA_039924685.1 Ktedonobacterales bacterium | reverse complement strand
ACGCTACCAGCTCTAGAACGCCACCCGATGGCGAAAGCGGACGAACCGGGGCGGAACTCACAGGAGCAACGGGGAGAGTGGCAGGGACAGTACTTGGCGCCTCAGCCTGTTCAGCAGTGTTGGGCGTGGCGTCGGATTGCGGAAGCTGCGCAAGGATGGCGTCAGCAAGCGAGACGGCGGGCATGTCAGGTTGTTGCGCCGCCAATGGACGCAGCAGCGCGCGGATGGTCTGTACCGCAGTAAGCGCCTGCTGGCAGGAGGCGCACTGCGCCAGATGACACGCGAAGGCGTCGTGTGTGGTGGCGTCAAGCTCACCTGCGCTGTAGGCGGCCAGCGCCTCATCCTGACTCATGCGTTGCCAATGAAGAGCGCCCATTGACTCCAATGCGCCTATCGGGTCTGTTGGCTGTAGTGGGGTCGGAAAACTCGGATTGTCTGTGCTGTTTATGTTGTTTGTGTCGTTCATCGAGGCGCCTCCGTATGCGGCTGCGTGTCTGACCCACTATTGGGTTCGGTATCGAGAGTGATGTAGACGGCGCGCAGCGCCGTCTGGCCACGCGCCACACGCTTGCGCACCGCCTCGGCGCTCAACCCCAGGCGGGCGCCAATCTCGGCATAGCGGTCGCCCGCGACAAAATGCAGCACAAGGCAGGCGGCGTCTTCGGGCGAGAGTTGGCGCAAGGCTGTGCGCAAGAGTTCACGGGCGGCATAGCGTTCCTCGAAGGACATCCCTGGCGTTGGTGGATGCTCCATTCGCGGCACAAGGGATCGTATGGGTGGGCGGGCGCGCAACGACGAGAGCGCGCGGTTGGTGGCGATGCGATAGAGCCAGGGCGAGAGAGGATGCGCGGGCAAGGGCTGGGGCGCCTGCCAGCGGGGCAACGCCTGCCAGGCGGCAAGAAAGGTATCTTGTGCGATGTCTCTGGCGGCTTCGCTGTCGCCCAACATCTGGGTCAGATACGCCAGCAGCCGCGCTTCATAGCGGCGCACAATCTCGGCGAAGGCGAAGGTATCGCCCTGCGCCGCACGCTGCGCCAGCGCCAGTTCGTCGCGCGCATCCTGCGCTTCAGCGTTGTGTTGGTTGTCTTCAGTTTGGGCGGATCCATCCTCGCATGTGGCGCCCGCTGCTGCATCATGCGCTATGGTGGTGGCTGCATGCGCGCCGTTGCCTGTTGAGGCGCCATGCGCCACGTTGACCCCTGCATCCCCCATGAACTCCTCCTGCCCCTCGCGTGCCATTGTCTCGCTGTATAACGCAGACCACGCGGAAAAGCGGACACCACTCGATAGGCGCACATGGCGACCAGTTTGAGGAAGGGGCGGTATAGGTGGATACGATGCGGGGGCTGAAGCGTTTGGGGGATGAGTTAGTGTGCGGCGCCTGTGGATGTGACTCGATCAGCGTGCTGTGGTGATTGTTTTGGCGAAGGTGACGTTCTGCGCCACGGGAACGGGTGAAAGGGGCCAGGCGCAGAACGTATACACTTATGATGTCATCAGTGTGACATCAGTGTGTGCGGAGTGTCCTGGGCTATCAGCCCAGGTGATGCTTATGGTGTTCGGGGTGTTGCGCGTGGAGCGAGTGATCGGCGCCGTGCGCGTGCTCTTGCTCGCCGCCTTCGTGGTGATGGCGGTGATGGTGATGGCCATGCTCACCATGGGCATGCTTGTGGCTGTGATGGCCCTCGCCGTGATGAACGTACTCCGGCGCGTTCTCGTCCACAGGGGTAGGAGCCGCTGTGCCAGCAGGGGTCGTGGGTGTTGACGAACTAGACATGCAAACACCTCTCTATCGCTATCGGCTTCGATGCCTGACGCCCACATGGCGTCTGCGATAACCATAGCATACGTCCTGGCTGTTCTGCAAGGGCGTCTGCAATCGCACGATTCCCCGTCAATAGACTACTATGCTTCATAATAGACTACTATGCTTCATAACGTGAAATACGTCGTTGAAGGAATGTGAGGGACTGTTATCTGCCGGAAGTTCAGCGTTGCAGCCGCTTGAGCGCAAAGGGAAGCAGAGCGCAGGCGACAACGCTCACCCACAGGGCCATCGGGGCGCCATAGAGTCTGCCGAAGAGCAACGCGCCAAGCCAGCCGCCCACCACCGCCGACAGTGCGCTCAGCGCCAGCGTACTCCACACACCGCGTGCGCCCCGCAACACACCGCGTGCGCCGAGGTCCCAGCGCGCGGCGCATGCGAGACCGGCGACGAGCAGCCCCAACGCCAGCCAAACCAGCGATAGCAGGAGATCGGCAGCCAGCATAGCAAAGAGTCCCTTCACAACGGCACAACATCACTCTGGCAATCTCACGACGCGGGCAGCATGATCTCGTAGAGAATGCGGTAGAGGCGCGCGCCATCGCCCAGCAGCGGACCAAGCCCCAGACCGGAGCGCACCTCGACATGCGAGAAGATGCTGAACTCCACGTAATCGTGCGGGCGACCAAGACGGGTGAGCGCGGCGTCGAAGTCACGCGACTCGGTGAACGGCACGTAGGGATCGCTGGCATCATGCAGCAGGTAGATGTGCGCCCGAATCTGCGGCGCGAACGCGCTGGGCGAGAGCGCCTGCAACTGCGTGCGCATGGCGGGTGAGAGCGCGGCGATGTTCGCCTCAACGCGGTCCGGCTGATCTCCCGCCAGCAGGTGATACGCCGCCAGCGCAGGCGGCGAGAGCGATGCCAGATCGCTGGCATTTGGCGGGATGCTGTTCGGCCCAAAGGCGTTGAGGATGATATTCCCCTGATCGCCGGGCAGCGTAGAGGCAATGGCCTGCGCCAGCACATAGCCCGGCACATCGAAGGGATCACCGATCGGCTGCCACGGTTGGTAGTGGCCATTCACCAGCAAAGCGCGCCGCCCGAAGTCGCGCAGCATGTCGGTCGCATTATAGTAGCTGCCGAAGAGCACAAGGAACGCCGCCGCGTCGCGGATGCGTGGATCCACCGCTGCAAAGCATGCGAGCGCGCCGCCCGCGCTCAACCCCAGGAAGCCGATACGCCGCGCGTCCACCCCTGGCCAGCGCGCCAGCCGCAGATAGGTCTGCACGACAGCCTCGCTATCGAGCGGCGAAATGGTGAAGTTGATCAGGATGTCGGTGGTCATATTCATCACGACGATGCCTGACCGCGCCAGCGACTCGGAGAGGTTGATGAGTTGCGCGGCCTGGCGGTTGTCGCCCACGCCGGGGATGATGATCACGCCCTCGCGCGCGTGGGGGATAGCGGGCGCGGGGCTGGTCGGCGCATAGATGTCGAGATACACGTTGTCGCTGACGGTGGTGAAGGATTCAGTGGTGTGGCGAATCGGCTCACCGACGACGCCGAGGGCTGGCGACTGACTGGCGGCGATCACCGGCTCAAAGAGCAGCGCCGCCCGACTGGCGGCGCGTCCGGCGGGGGTAAGCGCGAGTGTGGCGCTGAGCAGCGCGATCACTACCAATAGGATGCGGGCCGCCCATATGCCCCATCGTGGCAGGCGCCGCCAGCGTGGATGCTTCTGTGTGAGGGGTGTGTCTGCAACCGCCTGCCCGGTGATCGTTGCGCCGCTTTGTGCGCCAGCCATACCCGCGCCCTCTCATTCATCTGTCGCCTACACTTCACCGATCACTACGGCGTTCACACGGCGCATATCACACGGCTGGAGGCTGGAGATGTTATACTGGCAGGGCAACCTGCTAGCTCGTGATCAGTGGCTGGCGCAGCGGACGCCCGGTGTAGGAGGAACTGGCATGCCCACCATCTATGACA
>JBDTAI010000383.1:0-2722 GCA_039924685.1 Ktedonobacterales bacterium | reverse complement strand
ATGATAGCGTACTGCCTGCCCTGGGCATATGTCGTATGCGCCTGACCGCGCTTGTGCTATGCTGTGCCTGCACGGCTGCGCTTCGCTAGGTAGGCGCTTCGCCGAAGTCACGATGAGGGGAGCGAACGCATTGGAAGCGAACATTGATGGCGTCAGTATCTTCTATCTGCCGGTCGGCGCAGAGGGGAATTATCCGCTGATTGTCTTGCATGGCGGACCAGGCCTCGACCATACCGAGATGTCGCCCTGGATGGATACGCTGGCCGACTCGTACCGCCTGATCTATGTGGACCTGCGCGGCAATGGGCGCTCGCAGCGGGTGGATCCGGCAACGCTCTCGCTGTCGGTCTTCGCCTCGGATGTGACAAAGCTGGCGGCGGCGCTGGGCCTGCACACATATGCACTGCTGGGCCACTCCTTCGGCTCGTTCGTCACACTGGCGCATGCGATAGAGGACGGCGGCGCGTCGCACTACATCATCTCCGGCGGCACGGCCAGCTTCACCAAAACCGGCAAAGAGGTTGAGGAGAATCTCGCCAACTTCGAGCCGATGGCCTTGCGTGAGCAAGTTACGGAGTCGTGGGCGCTGGAGCCAAAAGCCCGAACGCAAGAGGACGTGCGCAAGCTGCTCGCCATGCAGATGCCCTTCCACTTCGCCAGCACCGAGAGCGACGCCTATCGCCGCTATATGCAGGTCGAGGAGCAGGGCGCCGCCATCTACTCGCCCGAAGTGCTGGCCTACTTCGCCGCCAATGCGTATCCCATCGAATACGAAGATCGGCTGCACACGATCACTCAGCCGACGCTGATCGTCACGGGGCAATATGACCGCACCTGCACACCACGCGCCGCCCGCGAACTGCATGCGGGCATCCCTGGCAGCGAACTGATGATCCTGCCCGACGCAGGCCACATGACCTACATCGAGCAGCCCCGCATGTACTTCAGCGCCGTGCGCGACTTCTTTGCGCGCCACCCACTGGCATAGGAGGACGATATGCGGATAGATCGGCTGGTCTCAACCTTCTCAATTGTTGGGCGCGATGCGGAGAATGGCGATCTGGGGATCGCCGTGCAGTCGAAGTTTTTGGCGGTCGGCGCGGTTGTTCCCTGGGCGAAGGCGGGCGTCGGCGCGGTCGCCACGCAGTCCTGGGCCAACACGTCCTATGGGCCAGAGGGACTCGATCTGCTGGCGGCGGGTCAGTCCGCGCAAGAGGCGCTGGGCGCGCTGATCCAGCGCGATCAGCGACCGGACCAGCGGCAGGCGGGCATCGTAGACGCGCAGGGCCGCTCGGCCACCTACACCGGACCCGGCTGCTACTCGTGGGCAGGCGGCATCGCCGGACCAAACTTCGCGGCGCAGGGCAACATCCTTGTTGGCGCTGCGACTGTGCAGGCGCTGGCCGAGACATTTCAACAGGCGACCGGGCCACTCTGGCAGCGGCTGGTGACGGCGTTGGCGGCGGGACAGCGCGCGGGCGGAGACAGTCGGGGCATGCAATCGGCGGCGCTGCTGGTGGTGCGCGAGAACGGCGGCTATGGTGGCTTCAACGACCGGCTGATCGATCTGCGCGTTGACGACTCCGTCCAGCCGATTGACGAACTGGCCCGCCTGCTCGATATGTACGAACTGCTCTTCTTCAAGGCCGATCCCGCCGAACTGCTACCAATTGACGCTCCGCTCGCCAGCGAGGTGCAGACACTGCTCACCCGCAGCGGCGACTACTCCGGCCCGGTGAATGGCGTCTACGACGAAGCCACCTTCCACGCACTGGAAAAATACGGCGGACGCGAGAACCTGGAGGAGCGGCTGTTGCACACACCCGACGGCGCGCGCCTCGATCCCAAAGTGCTGCAATTCATGCGCGAACACAGCAAAGGCTGATCATGTGACAACACGCTTTATCACGGCGCTCGATGGCGTGCGGATCGCCTATGACCTGAGCGGCTCCGGTCCGCTGCTTTTGCTGCTGCACAGCCTGCCAGGCCAGCGCGCCTCATGGCATACCTACGGCTATGTGGAAGCGCTCTCAGATACCTTCACTGTTGCGCTGGTAGATATTCGCGGCTTTGGCGAGAGCGACGCGCCCGATGATCCTGACGCCTATAATGAGGAGCGCGTGCTCGCTGACATGCTGGCGGTGGCCGATGCTTGCGGGGCCGAACGGTTCTTCGTCTGGGGACACTCCTATGGCGCGACGATTGCGCGCCAAATTGCCACAAAGACCGACCGCGTGATTCGCGCCGTGATGGCGGGCGGCCACTTCGGCGCCGTCTTCACCGAGGAGCGCGTCACGCCGATGCTGGCAGAACTCGACCCGCTGGTGGAGGCGCAGCGAGAGGTGCGGGCAACCGGCGACCTCGCCGCGCTCGATGCGCTGGATGTGCCGCCGGAGGAGCGTGAGGATGCGTTGGCCTATCCCGCCGCCTCGGTGGCCGCGACGCTACGGGCGCTGACACAGTGGGAACCAGTCCAGCCGGAGCAACTGCGGGCGCCAACGCTGGCCTATACTGGGACACGCGACGAACGGGCGCTGGTGCAGCTCGAAGCGCAACGCGCCGCGCTCGATGCCGCGCATGTCCAACTCGTCGTCTTCGATGGCCTGGATCATGGTGAACTGATCAGCCAGCGTGAGACTGTGCAGCCCGTTGTGCGCCGCTTCCTGATGGGTCCGCAGTAGTGCTATACTGGGCAATGGTAACACATCCCTGAAGCCAGAAA